>CALEIL010000272.1 GCA_937876435.1 uncultured Bacteroidota bacterium | reverse complement strand
GAGGGGGATAGGAGGGGATTGGCGGAGGTTGAAATCCCAAAATATCCTCGAATGATTCTTAAATCTTTATCCTGAGAGAGTAGGGTCTGATGGCCGGATAAAAAGCGTTACTTTCTGATCACCGACAAGATCCGGTCTTTGCCTTGCATGTCGGTGTGAATTTCAGGCGAGGTATAAGTGGAAGGATGATTGAACAGAGCCGCGATATCCCTACTGGCACCTTCGTGAATCTCAAGATATATTTTGGATCCAGGTTTCAGGAACTTGCCCAGATCGGCAATAGCTTTGTAGAATTCCAGCCCATGATCATCCCGGGTGAAAAGAGCATGATGAGGTTCGTATCGGACGACGTTGGTGTCCATCTCCTCTTTTTCCAATGGGCTGATATATGGAGGGTTACTTACGACGATATCATACGATGATATATCTGATATCTCCAGACTCAGGATATCGCCCCGGACCCATGCTACTTCGGCTCCGAGTGTAAGTCCGTTTTCACGAGCCATGGCCAGGGTTTTGTCGAATATGTCCATCCCTGTAACGAACCAACCAGGCCGATGCTTTTTAATCGTAATCGCTATACAGCCCGTACCCGTCCCCAGGTCGATGACCCGGAGTTCATCCTTTTCGGGGTGTTCTTCCAGTATTTTGTACACCAGTTCCTCCGTTTCCGGTCGTGGAATCAGCGTGTGTTCATTGACCAGAAATTTTTCACCGTAAAAATATGAATAGCCTGTGAGGTACTGGATCGGATAGTATTCTGACAACTTTTGAAGATCGTCCTCAAAGCTTGCTTCCGGACGATAGGCTTCCTGATACCAACGCCACATATTGTTGGTTTCTCTTTCCCCGTACAAGGGAAGAAGCGTCGTTTTCCATCTGGAGAGGTTGTCTTCTGACATGGTTTGAGGAATTTTGTAATAACATCACATTTAATAGCCATGACCACTCTTGGTTTGATCAGCCGCGAAGGCCTGGAGGTCTGTGGCCCTTTTCTTGGATGATTTTATCACCCCGGTTCTACGATACGCCTCTGCTTCTTCCGGTCATCCCATTCTGTTTTTGTAATCCAAATAATCGAATTGGCGGAATAACCGATATTCTCCGGAAATGTCGATCATACCTATGTCCGGATGCTGGACGCCATTGAACATCGTGGTCTTCACCATGGTGTAATGGATCATATCCTCCAGGATCAGTTCATCCCCGACCCGCATTTCCCGGTCAAAAGAATACGGCCCCAACTGGTCACCTGCCAGACAACTGGAGCCCCCCAGGTGATAGACATGTGGGCCATTCGTTCCAAAGTCAGCATTTCTGATGACGGGATTGTACGGCATTTCCAGGCAATCGGGTGTATGGGCGGTAAATGATATGTCGAGCATCAGAAATTTTCGCTCCGGCGTAGTGATTACATCCTGGATCGTCGACTTGAGAAAACCGGTTTGCCATACCACGGCGGACCCGGGTTCCATGATGATCTTCAGATGGGGATGACGTTGGCGGAAATTTTTCAACACCTGCACCAGGTGCGGGATGTCGTATGATTTTTCAGTCATGAGATGCCCTCCTCCAAAGTTCACCCATTCCAGGTGTTTCAGGAGGTCCTTGTAGCGCGACTCAAAAGACTCCAATACGCGTTCCAGAGTGTACGAATTGTTCTCACACAGAGCGTGAAAATGGAGCCCTGTGATGCCCTCCGGTATGGAAGTGAGCCTGTGAATTCCCAGTCTGGATCCGGGACCTGCCGGATCGTACAACGGCGTTCCGATCTCGCTGTAGCCTGGATTGACCCGCAAACCAAATTTTAGCGATGGATTGAGCGATCTAAAGGCGGCGTAGTGGTGCTCGTACTCTCCCAGACTATTGAATATGATGGATTGGGCACACGAAGCTTGTCGTTCGCGTTCCCGCAAGGAGTAGGATGGAATATATACGTGAGCCGGTTCATTCATGTTCTCCTGGATCAGAAGTGCCTCATTGAGCGAACTGGCGGTAGCTCCATCCAGATATTGACGGATCAGGGGAAAGACGTGCCACAGGGCAACGGCTTTTAGGGCCAGGATTATCTCAACGCCCGCTTCATTTCTGACCCTCTGAATCAATTCGAGATTCCGGATCAATTTACTTTCTTCCAGTACAAAAGCCGGAGAATCAATGCGGGGGTAACTTTCGGATGCCTGTGTTGTCATTGTCAATAATTCCTATGGTATACGAGCTATCCGTTGCCTGCCTTTCAGGCAGAGAACTGGCCATATAAATACGCTTACAACTCTACAATTCCAGATCAATATCGTGTTTGACTTCCCAGGGAAGACCGCATCTATTGAGTTCCTCCATAAAAGGATCCGGGTTAAATTCTTCCACATTGAATACCCCGGGTCTCATCCACTGGTCTGTCATCATCATTTTGGCTCCGATCATAGCGGGGACACCGGTGGTGTACGACACAGCCTGGGTGCCTGTTTCTTCATAGGCCGCTTCATGGCTGGCGTTGTTGTAGATATAAAGCGTTCTTTCTTTTCCGTCTTTGAGACCGCGGATCCGGCAACCAATGGACGTCCAACCTTTGTAATTGGTTCCCAGGGATTTTGGATCGGGCAGTACCGCCTTGAGGAATTGGATCGGGACGATCTGTTTTCCTTCGTAATCTATGGGATCTATATTGGCCATTCCGATGTTTTGGATCACCCGGAGGTGGGTCAGATATTCATCGGAAAACGTCATCCAAAACCTCGCTCTTTTGATCGTAGGAAAATTTTTTACCAGTGATTCGAGTTCCTCATGATAGATCAGGTACGAATTTCTGGGACCAATCCCCGGATAATTCAGTTTTTTCATAAACTGATGGGGTTCCGTTTCTACCCATTGCCCGTTTTCCCAGTACTTACCTTTTTGGGTGACTTCCCGGATGTTTATCTCGGGGTTGAAATTGGTGGCAAAGGGGTGGCCGTGATCTCCTGCATTGCAATCGACGATATCGAGATACTGGATTTCGTCGAAATAGTGCTTAGCCGCGTAAGCCGTGAAAACAGAAGTGACACCCGGGTCAAATCCGCTTCCGAGAAGGGCCATAATCCCCGCCTCTTTGTATCGGTCGTGGTACGCCCATTGCCATTTATATTCAAATTTGGCCTCGTCTTCCGGTTCATAATTGGCCGTGTCGAGGTAGTGTACTCCCGCTTCCAGACAGGCATCCATGATGGCCAGATCCTGGTAGGGTAAGGCTACGTGAATCACGAGTTGTGCACCGAAATCGGTGATCAATTTCACTAGCGCGTCCCTGTCCATCGCGTCAATGGCTGCTGTAGTGATGCGGTCATCTCCGATCGCCTCCTTGATTTCATCGCATTTGGATTTGGTCCGGCTGGCGAGGAGAATACGGCCAAAGGTGTCTTTTTGTTGTGCGCATTTGAAGGCTACAACCCGGCCTACACCACCAGCGCCAATAATGATTATGTCTTTTTTCATATGATGATCAGGTTTTCCAGTACTGGCACAAAAGTACGAATTATTATAATATTTTGATCTGGACTTTATAGGGCAGCAGGAGTACCCATATGGGTTCGGGAGACACGAGTGTACTATATCCCATTGTCGGTGGAATATCCTGAATGGGAGTCTATATATGTCTCCGTTTTTTGAATAATTGACCATAAATTACTGGCAATTCAGGTAAATTTGTTTGACAGATCTTTAAATAAATTACGATTACAATAAATTGAATAAGACATAATTATGACAAACTACGATCCCAATGCGCCTGGTGTTAACAATGGCCGTTTTATGGGTTTACCTTTTTCTGAAAGCGAAGCCGACTGTATTCTATTGCCCGTTCCCTGGGATGTGACTACCTCGTATATCGAAGGGACAGCTACTGCACCGGACAATATCCTGCAGGCCTCGTACCAACTGGATATCGGAGACCGCAGACAACCCGATTCCTGGACAAAGGGGATATACATGATAGCCGCGGATGAACAAATAAAACGGTGGAATACTGACTGGCGTCATCAGGCAGCCCGGGTCATAGAAGCCTGGGAATCCGGCGAGGAGGTACTGCTATCCGACGAATGGAAGGAGGTCATCGCTTCGGTCAACGAGTCTTCCCGGAGGCTCAACGCTCGGGTTTACCAATTGTCCTCGGACATCCTGAACCGGGATAAAAAATTATTGCTGGTTGGGGGAGATCACAGTTCTCCCCTGGGTTATCTCCGGGCGTTGGCCGAAAAGCACGACGACTTTGGATTGATCCAAATCGATGCGCACTGTGATTTGAGGAAGGCTTATGAAGGATTCGAGTATTCCCATGCTTCCATTATGTACAACGTGTTGAACGAGCTTCCTCAGGTCGGAAAACTTGTTCAGGTCGGCATCCGGGATTATTGTCCTGAGGAGGCTGATCGGGTTCTCAACTCTGGTGGTCGGATCCAAACCCACTTTATGCATGATATGCGCCGGAGAATGTACGGAGGGGAGACCTGGAAAACCCAATGCGATAGGATTCTGGAAGGCTTGCCTACTCAGGTGTACATCAGTCTGGATATAGACGGACTGGATCCTGGTTATTGTCCCCATACGGGCACGCCCGTCCCGGGCGGATTGGAATACTATGAGGTGATCTATTTATTGGAGGCTATCCAGGAATCCGGCCGGCAAATTATCGGGGCAGACATTTGTGAGGTAGCTGGACTTCCACACGAATGGGACGGCAACGTGGGAGCTCGGTTAGCTTATAAATTAGCCATTATTTTGTTACAGGATAATTAGAAAGGTTACTTTATTCGTGGAAAAGTGTATCTTAACAGCAAAGTTTAAATCATCGTAAATTTTAGTTTGGTATTAAATTTAGTCTCCAGTAATGACCACTCTCCAAAAACGATTATCCAGGCCAGGTCCCAAACATATATTAGCACTTGACGGTGGAGGTGTCCGGGGCATCCTCTCGCTGGGTATCCTGGAACGAATGGAGGCTTTGCTTCAGGAACAAAACGATGATCCCGACCTGCGCCTTTGTGATTATTTTGACCTGATCGGCGGTACCAGCACGGGGTCGATCATTGCCACGGGCCTGGCGCTTGGAATGTCGGTTCCGGAACTTTCCAATTATTATATGACGCTGGGCAACGTGATCTT
>CALEIL010000271.1 GCA_937876435.1 uncultured Bacteroidota bacterium | reverse complement strand
AATTTAGAAGCTATATCCCTTTGTACATCCGGATAAGGAAGTTTTCCCAAGAAGTTCCAAATATCATCTTTTATTTTATTATACTGGGACTGGCCTTTCAATTCGGTTGTGACGACGACGAAGGGGAAAAAATCACCATGTGGGATTCGGACCCTATACAGGAATATGAAATAGAGCCTATCTATGGAGGAGCTATCGTGTATTACGATATCCCCAACGATGAAAGTCTACTGTACGTCATGGTGGAATACGAGCGGGACGGAGAGACTTTTACGGAAAAATCGTCCATATACAATAACAATGTCCGGATCGAGGGCTTCAACCATCAGAATGAGGTGACGGCCCAACTGTACAAAGTCAATAAAAACGGGGAAAGGTCCCGGCCATTGGAAATCAAATTCACCCCACTGGAATCGGTGGTCAAACTCGCTCACAATTCGCTGGAACTGACATTTACCTTTGGCGGGGTGATCGCCAGGTGGGAAAACATCACCAACACGAGTCTGGGAGTGCATCTGATCGGGGCCAACGAAATCACCCGGGATATCGAGACCAAGGAAGTCTATTTTTCTTCTGCCGAAAAAGATGTCTACGCCTTTCGGGGATTTGAACCGGAGGAAGCGACGTTTGGATTTTATTTTCAGGACAAATGGGGCAATCTCTCCGATAACACCATGATCACCGGAAGCCCGCTGTATGAAACCGCGATCGAAAAGCCGTATATCGATTTTAGAAGCCAGATTCCTTACGATAATACAACCAATCTCAGTGCGGCCTATCTTTTTGGAAATATATGGGATAATATAGTAAATACCAGTCGAAACGGGTGGCTGACCGTTTCAGGTTCCAGCGGGTTGTCGATTACGATCGACATCGGAAAACCTGTCAAACTGAGCCGGATCGTAATTCACGGGTATCACATCAATTCCCCGTACGGACAGGTCAACGTGACCAATTGGGAAGGCTGGGCCACCCGGGAAATCGACTATGACAAATTGGAAGACAAAGACTATTGGCTGGATGAACACAGCGTTCGCATAGGGGCCATCCACGGAGTACCTACCGATTATATCCTACCGGAGCACACCTTTAAAGATGACTGGGAGTACCTGGGTTACCATGAAATCACCCGGTACGACCTGGCAAATCCGCCCGACCCCCAAGGAGTTTTGAATCTGTCTGCCAATGGGATGGAATACGTAATGCCTCTGGATGCGGAACCAGTCCAGTACATCCGTTTTTACGCCCGGGAAGTGAGCGGGATAAAACCCCCACCCAATTCCAATTATTTTTCAATGGGGGAATTTACCGTGTATGGTGATGACACGGTGCCCTGATTTTGAGCGGTCTAAAGATTGATTATATTTAAAAAATACTAATATGAGAGCAGTTGCTTTGCTATTGTTTTATTTCTTTACAGCCTTTGTAGTGTGGAATATTTCCGCTTGCGACAAGATGGATGATATTCAGAAACAATACGCTGATGAAGAAGAACATATCTATCTCGGTAAAGTGGATTCGACCGAAGTGATCCCCGGATATGGCCGGGTGAAGTTGAGATGGGAAATCAGCGCCGATCCCAGGGTGGACCGCGTCAAGATTTATTGGAACAACCATCAGGATTCCACATCCAAAGATTTTAGCCGGTCGATTTCCGGTAATATCAAAGATTCTCTTATTATCGGGAATCTGAGCGAAGGAAACTACACGTTTGAACTCAGAACGGAGAATGATTTGGGTAATACCTCGCTGTACTCGATCGTTTCGGGGAGTGTGTGGGGACCCAACGCCGCCACCGCAGTCGAGCCATAGGCAGCCACCAGTTTGACGACGATAGCGCTGGCGACAGGAATGATGAGATTGCTGGCGATCGCGG
>CALEIL010000270.1 GCA_937876435.1 uncultured Bacteroidota bacterium | reverse complement strand
ACGCGGGCACAGTTTCACCAGTTTGAAACCTGGTGTGACTCGATTTGGACACATGACATGCCATCCCCATTGAGACATATACTCAATTCCGCTGGGATATGCAGATTTCCGGAACACCAATACGATATGGTTCGGCTGGGAATCGGGCTCTATGGGGCAGGGATGGACTCCCTGTCTGCCGGACTTTTTCTTCGACCCGTTCAATCGATGTATGCCTCAGTATCACAGGTGAAAGATATCCCTGAAAATGAAACGGTCGGCTACGACAGAATGGGCCGACTCGAGAAGCCGGGCAGAATCGCGGTGCTCAATCTCGGATACGCGGATGGATTTCCCAGATTGGCCGGGTATGGGCGTTTCTCCGTTTTAATCGAAGATGTGTTATGCCCTACCGTGGGGACGGTATGTATGGATATGGTGATGGTGGATGTCAGCCATTGTCCCGAGGCCAGGACAGGGAGTCGGGTTGAAATCTATGGACCGGGGAATCCGGTGGCAGCGTTGGCGGTGGCCGCTCAGACGATCCCATACGAGATCATTACTGCCAATCACAATCGGCTCCATCGACTTATTAGGGATTTCTGAATCAAGACTGGGATTTGTTCCAGGCAAAGTTAGAATTGCCACCCAATCCCGATTCCTCCGTATAGACATTGGATGCTTTTTGTTACCAGAAAAAAACAGGATTTAGATCAACGGCCCGCTTCCTTTCAAGTTACCATTGCCATCCCACTTTTCTCGGCCGGAAAGGTCCCATGCATGCCATTGATATCACTTTCTTTGCCGGCGTTTCGGCGACTAAAGTAGCCGGTACAGTGAATGCAGAGAATATCCTGGTCTGCGTGCGAATTACCTGGCGGTTTCGTTACCTATGCTTTAGACTCCAGGGACAGTACCCACCTTCTCTGATTCAACCACTGCTGTCCATTAGCCAGAAAATTACTCCTGTCGTTGGATTCCACCACTACAGCTTTTTGTACCGGCGGTTTTAACCGCCGAATTCGCCGAATTGGCGAATTACCTGCCGAAATCATGGAAGCAACCAACTAAAACCATTCTATCACATATTCCCGTATAATCGCACTTATCTTGGCTGGGAATGACATATGTTATCCGTTAGAAAATATCTGGCTCACGACGTCATCATACCCCAATGGACGAATACAGCATCCATAGGCAGTAGAAGTCTGGCCAAGTGGGATACCTGCTGAATATACTATTTTTGAAAGAAGCGGACGATACGGGGTATCGATATTTGGAGAAACCATTGAAGATATAGAAAAAGTAACAGATATTGAACTGTAATTCCAAATGAAAATCGTTATTGCAGATACGAGTTGTTTGATTTTGTTCGATAAAATCAATCGATTCGACATTCTTCAAAAAACTATTGCAAGTACGTTATTCATTACAAATGAAGTAGCAGAAGAATTCGGTGAATTACCTGTGTGGATAAGCGTAAAAGGCATTGCCGATAGAACCTTGTATTTGACACTATTAAAGAACCTGGGAAAAGGAGAAGGAAGCTCTATTGCATTGGCTTTGGAGTCTAACAATTGCCTGTTAATCATCGATGAGAAGAAAGGAAGGAAAACAGCTGAAAAACTAAATATTGATGTGATCGGATCTTTGGGGGTTCTTGTAAAGGCTAAGGAATGACACATGGGAAATAAAAAAAATTTTACCAGGAGACTCTGCGCAGTTGTGTTTTATGGCTCCATTACAAAATGAATTTCAGGATTGGTCTGGAATGAATTTTTTCTTACTTTTAATCGCCCATGATTACGAACGATTCACTATGGAAAGGGATTATAGAAGATCTGTTGCCCGATTTTCTGGCCTTTTTCTATCCGAATCTGGACTTTAATTTGGAGCAAGGATATGATTTTCTGGACAAGGAGCTGGAAGAATTATTTCCCTTGATGGAAGCCGAACATAAACGCCGCCGTGTTGACAAACTTATTAAAATATTTGATAGAACTGGTACAGAGCGGTGGCTCCTGATTCATGTGGAGGTTCAAGGGTATGGTGATCAGGATTTGCCGTATCGGATGTTTCAATATTTTTATCGAATATTGGATCGTTATAAAATCCCTGTCACTACGCTGGTCATCCTTACGGATTCAAGTCCCCGGTACAATCCCTCGGAGTACGCATATTCTGTGCTGGATTCGAAGTTGCTTTTTCAGTATCGTACCTACAAGGTGAAAAATCAATCAGAATCGAAGCTGGAGAAAAGTAACAATCCTTTTGCGGCGGTGATATTGACCACATTAATGGCACTAAAAATGAGGAAAGTGGCTGATCCTGGGAAATTGGAAATGAAGATAGCTCTGGTTCGGCAATTATTACTGAAGGGATTCCCTAAACGTACTATCCGATCTTTGCTTAACTTTATTCGGTTTTATACGAGAACCAGGGATGAAAAAATGAACTTATTGTTTGAGAAAAGGGTTAGAAAAATAATATCAAATAATGAAACCATGGGTGTAGAAGAAATGATCATACAGCAAGCAGAAGAAAGAGGCGTGGCAAAAGGCGTTGAGAAAGGTGTTGATTTGGGGGCCATTCAAGCCAAAACTGAGGCAGCGAAAAACATGATCCGGAAAGGGTTTGACGCTCCATTCATATGCGAGATGCTGGAAGTCACCCCAGAATTTATAAACAAGATCAAACAAGAGATGAAGGCTTGAAGGTTGAGAGAGGAGAGATGAACGGCCGTATGTCTGAACTTAAGGATGAGGAAGTTTCCCCCCCAGTATGAACTGGGTCCTGCTTTTTTCCAATTTTTATTTTTTGACTATCTCTGTCAAGGCCTCCACCAAGGAAGGATTGGCGGGCAATATAGTATAGGATTTTTACGCGATATAGAAAAATAGTGAAAGATGAGAAAAGTGATGTACAGAATGTGGTTGCCGTTGATATTAATTATATCCGGAATGGCGTGTGATTCGGATGTTCCACTCATGGATGAAGAACCATTGGGAATTGATACTCTGGACTTCAGAGAAGTTAATACTACAAAATTTTTAATGTGTAGGTGGGTAGATGATATATCTCAAAAAAAAGACAGCTTCATGATCAGAACAGAAGACGACCTGAAAGAAATTTTAAAGAAGGACTGTTGGGATCTTATACCCTCAGTCCATTTCAAGGATAGCGTGTTAATTGGCTATACTACAAGGATTGCTGGATCAGGATTGGACAATGACAGAATTCTCCTCTACGATCGATCAAAGAATTCATTGAGGTATTTGATTACAGCTTATAGCAATGACACCTCCGCTTTAAATATTGATTTGAACTGGATTTTGGTGCCCGATTATGATTTCGATTCCATTTCTTACCAACTAAAAATAGAGGATCGATAACTTTTGTGATTGTAACTCTGGGGATATTCCTGAATATCAGATTGTAGCCGTTAAGTCAAACCGCAGAATCTCATTTACAACCATCTGGAACCTGAAATAGCAGGTCTGCCCATATTGAAGGAATGGCTGTGTTTTATTCACGAAACAAAATTGGTCGGATACCCTGTCCATTTCGAGGTTGAAACCGGTATGCCAAGATTGGGATTTGGGAACGATGAGGTGGATGAAATATCGAATATTCTTCGATCCAATCCCACCATCCAGACACGGACGGTTTTTTCCCACCTGGCATCGAGTTCGAGATCCGAACACGATGAATTTACCCGGGAACAGTTTCGTCGTTTTGATGCATGGTATCGATCTGTCTGGATGAATGACGACCAGAATGGCCCCTAAAACACATACCCAATTCAGTGGAAATTTTCAAATTCCCAGAATATCAATACGATATGGTACGTCTTGGTATTGGATTGTACGGGGTCGGGCCGGAATCACTTCCTGTACAATGTGTATTTACGCGGCATCATAGCGGATTTATGTCCGGTGATATCTCATCCCACACAATATCTCCGGAACCCCGGTCTGTGGGTGGCTTCGACCACTTCTTATCAGCATAGACCAAGAGCCGGAGGTAAGACCAAATAGACCTGGATAAAGATGATCCGGCTGGCACTAGGGGATGAAAATCCGTGACAGGAGGCATACAACCTATAAACATAGCCCGGATATACCAATAGCTGTTGTAAATTCGTTCCATAATTTTTTATCTACAAATTGTTAAATTCCATGATGTACAGGTTTTTACCCGCAGTGATTTTTCTATGCGCCATTTCACACTCATCCACAGTCCTTTCTGCTCAGAATGCAACCGACGATCCGGTCTTATTCAGCATAGGGGACGACGAAGTTCATTTGTCGGAATTTTCTTACGTGTATGAGAAGAGCAACGCCGAAATGGCGGAGTATGATGAAAAGTCGGTCCGGGAATTTTTGGATTTATATCAAAAATTTAAGCTGAAGGTCGCCGATGCCCGAGCCCAGGGACTGGACCATAACCCACAGCTTGAATCCGAGTTGGCGATATACCGAAACCAACTCGCCGACAAATACATGTCGGACGAAGCCATGCTGGACCGGCTGACCAGGGAGTTGTATGAACGGATGCAATGGGGCATTGATGTCAGCCATATATTAAGGACCGTCCCTCAGGATGGCGTGGAGGTGTTGACGGAAAGAGCCCTGAAGACGCTTGAGGAAGCCAAAAGACAATTGGAGGAGGGAGAGGAATTTTCAGTAGTAGCCAAAAACTTTTCCCAGGATCGTTCAGTTCTCAGAAATGGGGGGCATCTGGGATACCGTAGAGCAAAGCTCCCCACGGGATTTTATGAACTTGAAACAGCGATTTATACTACACCAGTCGGGGAAATAGCCGGACCTGTCCATACCACTTTGGGTTACCACCTGATCAAAGTCAATGGCCGGATTCCTGATCCTGGTACCATCGAAGTAGCCCATATTCTTATCCGGAAGCCCCGAGAGGGTGTGGAGGATACTTCCAGGCAGGTCATAGAGAAGTTGTATCAGGAATTGAAAAAAGGAGCAGATTTTGGAAAACTGGCTCTGGAGTATAGCCAGGATGATAACAATCGTCGGCAAAACGGATACCTCGGGAAATTCAAAACAGGGAAATATGCCCCCGAGTTTGAAGAAGCAGCTTTCGCGATCAAAGAAGACGGAGGCTTTTCCCCACCGGTACACACCGATTACGGTTGGCATATTATCCAGCGAATTTCACTCGATACCCTGGGCCCTTATGAGTCGGAAAAACGATACCTGGAGAGTCTGGTTCGGGACGACAGCCGGTACGAACTGGCTCAGGAAGCTCTGGTGCAGAGAATCAAGGAAGAGGAAGAATTTAGAAGAACTGAAGTGACCAATGAAGAGTTGCTCGACGTTCTGACCAAGGATGTGTTCCAGGTTAACTGGCAGGTTCCTCAGGGTGTGGAAAACCGGGATCTGTTTACGATCAACGATCAGGTCTACGATCTCGATGGGTTTTTGGCATTTTTAGCCGGAAATCTGGATGCCCGGTACCAAGGCCACCATGTGCGGGATGCCGCAGCGGAAGTAGGCCACATTCTTGGAAATTATATAAACCATGAGCTGTTGGAGTATGAGAAATCACATCTCGAGGACAAATATCCGGAATTTAGGGAAATCATGAGGGAATACAGGGAAGGCATCATGTTATTTGAGATTTCCAAAGAAAAGATATGGGATCGCGCCGGTCAGGACACCGCAGGATTGAAAACCTACTACGAACAAAATAAAAACAAATACCACACTTTACGTCCGGTAGAATACGGTCAGTTTCAGGTAAATACCACCAAGCCGGATGTGTTGGCGAAAGTCAAACGACTCATCGAGAAAAAATCCCCCGAAAAGGTGTTGAAAAAATTGAACAAAGCCGCCCGGGTAGTGTCCTATGAAACAATATCCGTCGGGGAGGATGTGTTCAAAAATCAGTTTGGAATAGATGAAGCAAAACTCGTCGAAGGTAGTTTGCACAGTATGGCTGATCAGGAATCTGGCGTGACGACTTTTGGGAAGGTGAATTCTGTGGGAGAAGGAAAACTTCTGAAATTTGAAGATGCCAGAGGATCGGTTATGTCCGATTATCAAAAATATCTGGAGGACCAGTGGGTCGCTCAGTTGCAGGAAAAATACGATATTGAGTTAAATGAATCAGTTCTTCAATCGATTATCAGGTCTTAAACACGGGCGCAATTCCTACCTTTTCTGCATTTTGGCGTGGATCGGTATGGCCCACGTGCAGGGTTGTCAGAATACAGAAGTCCCTACAGAACCTACCGAAGTGGCCGTGGCAGAAGTCAACGGTCAGGTGCTGAGCCTCAAGGAACTCAAGGAGATGTATCCCGATCACGTGAACAGACCGGACAGCGTCCTCATTGCCAATGCCCTGGCTGACCGCTGGATCAGGAAGGAGGTATTTCTGTCAGAAGCCGAGCGTTCCATGGGTGATATCCGGCAACTCAACGCCCTGGTGAGGGATTACAGGGAATCTTTGATCATTCACCAGTACGAGGAACAGCTTTTAAAGAATTTTAAGGATACCCTCGTGACAGATACAGACATTCAGACGTTCTTTAATCAAAATCCCGATCAGTTTAAATTGAAAAAGACCATCGTGAAATTTAACCTGGCGGTTTTTCCGCGTCAGTCTTTGAGAAATGAGTACGACAAGGTCAAAAAACTCTGGGATGAACTGGAAGATGGGGAAAGGATAAAAATCGAACTAATCAAATACCTGGATCTGTATTCAGAGGCGTTTATTCTCGATACGGTCTGGCATGATTTGAATGAATTGCAGACGATGTTGCCTGAAATATTGCCGAGAAATCTTCTCAACAAAAGCAACAGACTGGAACTTGAAGATGCGAATCATTTTTATTTTTTAAAGATAATCGATATCGCCGAGGAAACGGATGATGCCCCTTTGACATATATTCGTAATTTTGCACAGAAAGCTATTCTGCAGAAACGGAAGCTGGAATGGCTGGAAAAGGTGAAAGAGGATCTGTATCAGGAGGCGCTTCGTCAAAATAAGATAATAAAGTATGAGAATTAGATGGATCATTATATTGTGCGCTATGAGTACCTGGGTGTCTGCACAGGACCAGCAGATCGTGCTCGAAGAACTGGCCGCCAAACTGGGGGGTGAAATATTGTTATCGTCTGAGTTGTTGAGCAATCTCGATTATCAGACCGCTGTGACCGGAGGGTTGACGCAGGATGACAGTTGCCAGGTGATCCAGAGCATGTTTATGAACAAACTAATGGTGGATCAGGCCAAGCTGGACAGTATAGTAGTTCCCGATGCGCAGGTCGAACAGGAACTCGACCGCAAAATCCAGTATATCATCCAGACGATGAATGGGGATATCGAAAGATTCCAGAATTATTACGGTAAAAACGTGTCGCAGGTCAAGAAAATGATGCGAAAGGATATGAAGGAGCAAGCGCTGGCCAGACAAATGCAGGCGTCCATTCTCTCCAATGTCAAAATCACGCCCAAAGAAGTCATCGATTATTATGAATCGCTGCCCAAAGATTCCTTGCCCTATTTCAACTCAGAAGTGGAAATCGGGGAACTCGTCATTTTCCCTGAAGTCAGCAAGGAAGAACGGGAAAAGGCGATTGCGCTGGCAGTACAGATTCAAAACAAAATCGAGGCTGGTGAAAATTTCAACACCCTGGCCAGAACGTACTCCGACGACCCGGGATCTGCCCGGATCGGTGGAGATCTTGGTTGGCAGATGAGGGGCACCTTCGTCCCCGAATTTGAAGCCGCCGCGTTCAATCTTGACGACGGTGAAATCTCCGATATCGTAGAATCCGACTTTGGTTTTCACATCATCCGAATGATAGGCAGAAGGGGTAACCGCATACACGTGGAGCATATCCTGATCAAACCCGAAATCAAGGATTCGGATATTGAACTGACCGTCAATAAACTCGACTCTATCCGCCAATTGATCATCCAGGATTCCCTTCCCTGGGAAATCGCAGTACGACGGTTTGGTTCGGATGAGGTCCCCTCCTTTCACAATGGCGGGCGAGCCACCAATCCACAATCAGGGAATACGTTTTTTCCGACCCCTGCTCTGGAAACGGACGTGTATTTTGCGATTGACACCATCGAGGTAGGAGGAATTACCGCACCGATCGAAGTGAACAACCAGCAGGGAGAAGGGTATATCAAACTCGTTAAATTATTTTCCCGGAGTAAGCCTCATACGGCTAATCTGGGGGAAGATTACGATAAAATCAAAAGGGCAGCGATCCAACAGCGGCAGGAGCAATATTTGTTGAATTGGCTGAAGACCAAAATATCTTCCACATTCGTCCACATAAATCCCAGGTATCTCCCATCCTGTCCGATTATGGATCCCTGGAGAGAAGTGAATTCTTATACGATGGGGCCATGAGGCTCATGCCTGGCTGGACGAATGGCCTCCCTAATAGTTGAAATGAGGAACCCAAATGAGAACCTTTAAAAGCCTGATAGTAGAGGATAACAGGAAAGCATCCGATCTTTTAAAAAATAAATTGACCAAGTATTGTCCTGCAGTGGGAGTCATCGATCAAACATCCCAACTGGATGAAGCTATGACATTACTGGAACAAAATCAATACCAGTTGTTGTTTTTGGATATTGGTTTGCCGATCGGCAGTGGATTTGACCTGATCGAGTATATTGAAAACCACGAAAATATCACCATGCCGGCCATCATATTCACCACCGGCCAAAGTCAAAAAGAATACTTACTCAAAGCCATCCGGGTGTCCGCGGCGGATTATCTTTATAAGCCCATCAGCAATGATGAGTTGATCCAGGCTGTGCACAAAGCGACGACCCGTATCCAACAGGAGAAAAAAATAAACGATAACCTCAATTTGATTGCTCAACTGTCAGGTCAGAAAAGTCCGGCCTTTGATCAGATACCGATTTTGATGATTAAGGGCGTCATCGAGTACGTCGACTCCGATAAGATCAAATATCTGGAAGCCAACGGATCCATGACTACGATCAAACTGACCGAGGGGAAAGATCTCCAGTCGGTGCGTCATCTTGGGTATTATAAAGATCAGTTGAGAGACCATCCGTCTTTTTTTCTAATCAGTTCAGCTGCGGTGGTCAACCTGTCTCTGATCAGCAGATATGATCACAGCAGACTCTTATTGACTTTTAAAGATGGGGAAACGCTCCATGCATCCAAAAGGGGTGGGAAGGAACTCAAGGACTTTCTAAGGAGCTGAGGCGTGGTTTATTTTAGTTTTTTGATCCGGTATTCGGCACTTTTATCCACCAAAACCATTTGGTATGAAAAAATTGATCATTTTCCTGGGGTTGATAACCACCGCTGTCTTCGCTACCGGGCAGACCTCTGGTTATACCGTTCAGGATTCCCTGCGGGGGAACAACGGCCCGGGGAGGAGTTGGTGGGACCTGACATATTACGATCTGTACGTGGAAGTGTACCCGGAAGACAAGCGAATCGAAGGATCCAATACGATCCGGTATAAAGTCCTGGAACCCAGCGATATGATCCAGATTGATCTGCAGGATCCGCTGGAAGTATACAGTTTCACTCAGGACGGTCGGGATCTGGAATACCGGAAAGTTCATTCAGCCTATTTTGTCAGCCTGCCTCAGAAACATCCCGTAGGATCTATCCAGGAAATCGTGGTGAAATACGGTGGGATTCCCACAGAAAGCGTCCGCCCTCCGTGGAGTGGTGGGATTACCTGGGATAAAGATCAGAACGGCAATTGGTTTATTGCCAACAGCAATCAATCGGCAGGTGCCAGTATATGGTGGCCATGCAAAGATCATCCGGCCGATGAGGTGGACAGTTTACAGATTTCAGTGAACGTGCCGGCTGGTCTGCAGGATATTTCCAATGGCCAGTTGCGCGGTATTACCAGGGAGGAGAACGGTCGGAAAACATTCCATTGGTTTGTGGCCAACCCGATCAATAGTTACGGGGTCAATATAAATATCGGGGATTACGTTCATTTTTCAGAAATATATCAAGGGGAGAAGGGCCCCCTGAAGTGCGATTACTACGTCCTGTCGTATAATCTGGAAAAAGCAAAAAAACAATTTGCACAGGCCACAAAAATGCTGGAAGCCTTCGAGCATTGGTTTGGTCCTTACCCGTTCTACGAAGATGGTTACAAATTGGTGGAAGCTCCCTATCTCGGGATGGAACATCAGAGCAGCGTGACCTACGGCAATGGATTTGAGAATGGATATCGTGGACGGGATCTCAGTCATTCCGGATGGGGGTTGAAATTTGACTTTATCATCATCCACGAATCTGCCCATGAATGGTTCGCTAACAATATTACGTACGCGGATATGGCTGATTTCTGGATTCATGAGAGCTTTACCTGCTACAGTGAAAGTTTGTTCGTGGAGTATTATTACGGCAAAGACGCGGGTGCTGAATACGTACGGGGTGTTCGTGCCAATACGGAGAATAAGTACCCGTTGCAGGGTACATATGGCGTGGCCGATGGAGGCAGGAGTGGGACGGATATATACTATAAAGGGGCCAACATGTGGCATATGCTCAGACAAATCGTGGATGACGACGATCAATGGAGGGCCTTGTTGAGGGATCTCAATAAGACCTTTTATCATCAGACCGTGCTGGCCGAAGATATAGAGGGGTTTTTTGATCAGAGAATAACCACCGATCTGACCACCTTTTTTGATCAGTACGTGAGAGATGCCCGCATTCCCGTGTTGAGTTACCGGATCGACCAGGGAAAACTGCAGTACAGGTACGATAATGTGGTCGAGGGATTTGAGATGCCCCTGAGGATCTGGATTGACGGTGAAGCCCGGTGGTTGGTGGATGCCTCGGACAACTGGAATTCTATACAGGTCGGTGAGGGTGTGGCCATGGATGATATCCGGATTGATCCCGATTTTTACGTCGGAGGATTTCCCCTGACAAAGGATCCATACCCGACGGTGGATAGGTAGCCCGATTCAATTATTAGTTTAAAATAGACAGGGACTAAATACTGTATCCTTGGCGGAAGCTGGAGGTTCCACTACCCCAGAAAGATGGTCCGAAGAGCGGACCATCCAGTTGGATCATGGTCCGCGAAGCGCCCCATGAGTTTGTCGGCTTCGCCGGTTTGTGCGCTTCGCGCGTTTGGTTG
>CALEIL010000269.1 GCA_937876435.1 uncultured Bacteroidota bacterium | reverse complement strand
CACTATCCACTATCCACTATCCACTATCCACTATCCACTATCCACTATCCAGACCTTACGCCGAAAATGACGTCCCGCACCCACAGGTGTCGTCAGCATTGGGGTTGTTGAATGAGAAGCCTCTATTGTTGAGATCCTGTTCGAAGTCGATTTCGATCCCCAGAAGATAAATGGCGTGGGTCTTATCCATATATACTGTGATCCCGTTCACCTCAAATTCCTGATCGGAGTCTTTTTTGTCATCAAACCCAAGTATGTAGGAAAAACCGCTACATCCACCCCCTTTAACCCCTATTCTCAATCCGTAATTTTCGGGGATCCCTTCGCTTTCCCGAATGCTGTTGAGTTCCTTCACGGCACCGTCGGTCAGAGTGACGGGGTGTATACTGGTCGGCGTTTTTATATCTGTCATGTTTGAATTCTCTTGTTCAATAAAGATTAATTTCGGACTTTTACAACACAAAATACTAAAGAAAAGTTTAAATTACCCGATGATCAATGACTATACAATTTTAGTGATCGTTTTTGTACTGATCACCATTGTGATTTTTGGAATGTGGTTCCTGCATTATCAGCTGTCTCAAAAACTCGATCAGATCTCCAATAGCTTTCACATTTCCCGCAAACAGGATCTCAATCAGGACGTCCTGCAGAGAAAACTTCATGCGTACGAAAGATTGTCATTGCTTCTGGAGCGACTCCAATATCCCAACGTCATCAAAAGGGTATACGAGCAGGATCTCAATGCCAAAGAACTGATCAATCGTATGAAAATGGACATCCAGGCCGAGTATGACCACAATATTACCCAACAGATTTACGTCTCCGCCAAATTGTGGGAAATTATTCATCTGACCAAGGAGGATAGTTTGTCTACGCTTTCTGACCTGAGTCTGGATATCGAATCCTATCAATCCGAACAGGTGGTAATTCAGGCTCTCATCGACAAACTTGGCCACAAAAAATTTAACCCGATAGATAAAGCTCTGCTTGCGATACGTACTGAAGTCAATTCATTATTTTGAAACTGCCAAACACATCAATCAACCGGATAAACACCGTCGTATGGATATCGATCTGGCTAATGTGGATGGTATCCTCCTGCCATCCGCCTCTTCGGTTGTCATCTGCCCAATATCACCGGTATGAGATAGGACAGGACAGCATCCTGACTTCATCTGGCAGTGAAATCAATCAACTGATAGAACCGTACAAATCTCAATTGGACGAAGCCATGAACGAGGTAATTGGCCGAGTGCCCAAGACCCTGCATAAGGAAAAAATAGAATCAACGCTGGGAAACTGGATCGCGGATGCCCTCGCCCAATTCGTGAACCAAAAAACCGGTCGCCCCGTCGATCTCGCTATTTGCAATTACGGTGGTGTCCGGATTCCGGAATTAGCGGCGGGCCCCCTGACCGTGGGCAAAATATACGAGTTGATGCCGTTTGACAATTACGTAGTCACCATGGAACTGGACGGAGCGGTGCTTATGAAACTACTCCAGAGCATCGCTGATTACGGGGGCTGGCCCGTCAGTTCGGGCTTGAGAATGGAAGTCGGTAAGGATCGGATCACCCAGGCACAGCTCGATGGAAAACCCGTTTCTCCGGACCAAACCTATTTTGTTGCCTTGTCGGATTATCTGGCCAATGGCGGAGACCAACTTTCCTTCCTGGCCGATTTGCCGTTTGACAATCTCAATACCTATTATCGCGACGCACTCATCGAGACGGCCAGGAACCAGGAGGAAATCGTGGCAGAAATAGAAGGTCGGATCACGTATATAAACCGAAGATGAAAAGACGGGATTTCATAAGACAATCAAGCCTGGCGGGACTCATCCTGTCCACCGGTGTCTGGCCATCCAACTTCCTGAGTGCGCAAAATGAACTCGTCAAACTGACGATATTGCACACCAATGACTGGCATTCCAGGATCGAACCCTTCGGACCCAATGACGGTCGCAATGCCAACATGGGGGGTGCGGTTCGTCGTGCCAACCTAATCCAGTCCATCCGCGATCAGGAAGAATCGGTGTTGTTGCTGGATAGCGGAGATATATTCCAGGGCACCCCGTATTTCAACTATTTCAAGGGTGAGCTGGAATTCAAGATCATGAGTCAGATGAAATACGATTTTGCTACGATCGGCAATCATGATTTTGATGCGGGACTGGAAGGCCTGGCCCGACAGTTACCCCTCGCAGATTTCACTTTTTTATCAGCCAATTACGATTTTGAGGATACCCTCCTGGCTGGCAAAATCAGAAATCATGCCGTCATCCGGAAAAATGGAATTCGGATTGGCGTTTTCGGGCTTGGGATCCAGCTGGAAGGATTGGTGCCTGGTGATTTGTACGGGAAAACACGGTACATGGATCCGGCGACGGTGGCACGTCAAACCGCGTATTACCTGAAGCACGAACAAAATTGTGATTTGGTCATCTGTCTTTCTCATCTCGGATATCGCTACTCCGGATCAAAAATTGACGATCGCAAGCTGGCTGCTAATTCGACCGGCATCGATCTGATTCTGGGTGGCCATACGCATACGTTCATGAAAGAACCCGAGGTAGTAAAAAATACGGACGGCAGAGACGTTATCATCAACCAGGTTGGGTGGGCTGGTCTCCTGCTGGGTCGACTGGATCTTTTCCTCGATCAGTCCAGCGGTCAAATCTGTTTTGACTGCAAAAATATTGAAATCCGATCTTAAAAAATTTTAATTTCATCGGACGTTTCATATCTTTAGAAGCGCAATTTTGTACATTCGGATTTATACCAAATGTCCCAAAAATGATTTGCAAAATTGATCCTGAAGTGGGACTCTGCCTTCCAGTGAAATTTTAGATTTTTTACATGGGATTACTCAAGAATCTGGTTTATTTTTTGAAACTTCGCGTCCCCAAAACCGATCGGCTCACGCTGCGCCACAAAACCTTGTTTATTAATAAAGATGCCTAAATGATGAATGGTTATGGTCAATGATGGTAGAAAAATATGGAATAACTGCCTGGAAATCATACGTCAGGAAATCAATTCACAGGCTTTCAAGACCTGGTTTGAACCCATCGAACCCGTCCGATTTGATCAAAAAACACTGACCATTCAGGTGCCCAATAACTTTTTCTACGAGTGGATCGAAGAGCATTATGTGCACCTGATGAAGAAAGCGCTGATCGAGGTCATCGGATCAAGTGCCAGCCTCAATTACCGGATTCTCAAAGATCAAAAAGAGGTTTCCAACACCGTCCATCTGAATAAAAAATCATTCCGGGACGAAGATCCTGAAATCAGAAATCCTTTCGTCTTCCCGGGAATCAAAAAAATCAAAGCGGATCCCAACCTCAACTCTCAGTACAATTTTAAAAATTTTGTCGAGGGGGAATGCAACAGACTGGCCAGGAATGCTGGTCTGGCGGTTGCCAAGAAACCGGGAGGGACTGCTTTCAATCCTCTGGTGATCTATGGGAAAGTAGGCCTTGGGAAAACACACATTGCCCACGCCATTGGCAATCAGGCACTGGAACATCATCCCCAAAAGCAGATTCTGTACGTATCGTCTGAAAAATTCACCAACCAGATTATACACGCCATTAAAAGCAATGAGATTCAGGATTTTCTCAATTTTTACCATCAGATTGATATTCTGATCGTAGACGATATACAGTTTTTGGCCAACAAGAGCAAGACCCAGGAGATATTCTTCCACATTTTCAATCAGTTGCACCAGGAAGGGAAACAACTGATCCTGACTTCTGACCGGGCTCCCAAAGACATGGAGGGAATGGAAGAACGGTTGATATCCCGGTTCAAATGGGGACTGACCGCTGACCTGCTATCCCCTGACTTTGAAACCAGAAAATCCATCCTTCTCAATAAAATGTCCACAGAGAACATTGATCTGCCGGAAGATGTGCTGGAATTCATATGCTACAACATCAAAGAGAATATACGTGAACTGGAAGGAATTTTGGTGAGCCTGATCGCTCAGTCCAGTCTCAATCAACGGGATATAGATCTACCCCTGACCAAAGAAGTGGTTCAGAAATTTGTCGCGCAGATAAGCAGGGAAATTACTATTCAGAGCATCCTGGATATGGTAGCCGGTCACTTCAACCTGGATGTGGAGGTCATCAAGAGCAATTCGAGAAAAAGAGAAATCGTAATAGCCAGACAACTGGCCATGTATTTTGTCAAGGAACACACGAGTCACTCTCTCAAAACGATCGGGAAGGCCTTCGGGGGACGGGATCACAGTACGGTGATATATTCCTGCAGAACGGTGAATGATCTGATCGATTCGGACAAGTCTTTCCAGTTGGTGGTAGAAGAATTGGAGAAAAAATTGACAATGAGCCTTCATTCGATCTAAATTACTTTGTGATTTATAAATTGTTTATATATTTGCGGTTCCTTTCCCCGGGAGAAATAGGGGTGACATAAAAGGTGAGGTGGGTGAGTGGCTTAAACCATC
>CALEIL010000268.1 GCA_937876435.1 uncultured Bacteroidota bacterium | reverse complement strand
GGATGGGGGTACGATGGCCAGTATGGCGGATTTATGAGCGCCGGTCCCGATAACGGGGCCAATCTGCATCGCGATTTGCTCAATGGCTGGCGCAAACCTGGTGACGTGACGGATATTCCCAGGATGGATATCAACCAAAGATCGGCGTTTGGAGCTACTTCTACCCGTTTTTTGACCAAAAAAGATTACATCGCCATCAATAGTGTCAACGTTAGCTACCGATTACCGGAAAGCTTATTATCCCGATTCAATATCGAAGGAATCAGATTGTTCGTGAGCGGGGAAAATCTGTATCTGTTTACCCATCGTCAAGGGATGAATCCTGTCAGTAATTTTGCGGGAATATCCGACACAGACAGTTATAGTCCAGCCAGGACGTTCAATTTTGGTATTAATCTTAGCTTTTAATCGAAGAGTCATGAAAAAAATAAAATATATATTCTCACATTCGTTTTTATTCCTGTTGTTTGTCTTTTTGATATCGACTTCTTGTGATAAAGAAAGTCTGGAAAAAACCCCGATTTCAATCGTTTCTACCGAAACGGTATTTGCCACCACGCAAAATGCTTATGCAGCTATCAATGGTATGCACCGCTACCTGTACAGACAATGGTATAGCCGACAATCTGAAGGAGGTCAAAGCGGAAATATGATCTATATGGAAGTCCTGGGCGAAGACTTTGTAATGACCGCCAGGGCCAACGGATGGTTTATCAGTGAATATCAATGGATCGCGCACCGAAGTGCAACCAGTGCAATCAATCGGTTTAATTACGGATTCTACTATGCATTGATAGCCAATGCTAACCAGATTCTGGCCCACATCGATGGGGCAGTAGGACCGGATGCGGATAAAAATTTTCTCAAAGCACAGGCTCTGACCTATCGTGCATGGAGTTATTACCAGATGGTCCAGTTATATGGAAAGCGTTACGTGCAGGGTGGTGATAACTCCGGATTGGGCGTGTCTCTGATAACGGAACCTGTCGATGGAGCCGTTCCACGCAGCTCAGTAGAGGATGTTTATACCCAAATCAATGCGGATTTGGATCAGGCCATTTCATTTTTTGCCAATGCAGCGAGCAGACCGGATGCTTCACACCTGAATATAGATGTGGCCAAAGGTATTAAAGCACGAGTGGCATTGACGCAGCAAAAATACGATGTAGCTGCGCAATTTGCCAGGGAAGCCCGGCAAGGATACCCTCAGATGAGTCAGGAAGAATATCTCGATGGTTTTTCTGATTTTACGAACGATGAATGGATGTGGGGGATCCATCACAGGGATGACCAACCCACTTTTTTCTATTCTTACTTTGCATATCTCGGGGATTTTAGTTCGACCAATACCCGCGGAAATCCAAAAGCGATCAATTCCCTTTTGTATGATCAAATATCTGAAACCGACATCCGGAAGCAGGTCTGGGATCCGACGGGTGAAAATCCCGATTTTCCGGTGGTCGCTAATGGTTCAAGGTACCCGTATATGACGAAAAAGTTTTTGTTGGACAATCCTGGAAACAGCAACGGGGACCTGGCATTTATGAGGTCTGCTGAGATGTATCTGATCGAAGCAGAAGCCCTGGCCCGATCCGGACAAGATGCAGAAGCTGCTTCTGTATTGTACGATCTGGCAGTAAACAGAGATGAAGAATATACACTGTCCACTAATTCAGGCGCTGATCTGATCGAGGAGATTATGGTCCAAAGAAGGGTGGAACTCTGGGGAGAAGGATTTAGGTTTTATGATCTCAAAAGACTGGATCTTCCACTGGACAGGACGGGGGCCAACCACAACGCAACTTTGGCTGCTAAATTGGAAGAACCTGCCGGCAGTAAGGAATGGCAATTTCTGATTCCACAACAGGAAATTGATTACACGTTGGGTGTGGTGGTTCAGAATCCACTGTAACCAATAGATGATAGTTTATGGGTAGTGCATTTTATAAAATGTCGAAACTGATGGTGAATTCTTTTTCCCAGTATCCTTCCCTCCTTTGTTCGGGAAGTATGCTTTTTCATCGAAAGCCTTATTTATCTGAAAATCAGGGAATTTGAATTAGATTTAAATGTATCATTTCAAAAAATACCCTGGTCTCTCCTCATAGGATGAGGTCAGGGTTTTTTTATGTCTTCGATATTCGGGTGAACCTCCCTTGATATATGAGCTATTCCCTATTCTATTCAGTACTGTAAATCATAAGGTATGCCTTTGATTTATTGAGCTGTCAGGAATGTATATCCACTATCTTTCCGAAGCTAACTCCGATTATTCATAGCACCTAATAGCAAGTTTTTAATAACGACGAAAAATGTAATAAATATTAAAATTTCCCAATAATTGGAATAATTATCCAAAATATCTATATTGCATTAGCCGATACATCTTTGAAAGTAAATATAGTAGATAATTATGAATGTATTAGGACGCTCTCTGATTAATCGAATCCGTTATTATTTTTTTGAAATTCAATATTTCCCAAGAATATTGTTAGTGGCTATTTGTGTCTTTTTTGGTATATCGTCATATTCTCAAACTACAGTACAGATAACAGGTCGGGTAGTGGATGCCGATTCCAATGCTCTGATTGGTGCCACGATCCTGGAGAAAGGAACTCAGAACGGAACCTCGACCG
>CALEIL010000267.1 GCA_937876435.1 uncultured Bacteroidota bacterium | reverse complement strand
CATTGAGGTGGTTGAGGATATTGATTAGGTGCATTTTCATATGACCTTTTTGGATCCCCGTAGTCACCAGAGATCGGAGGGCGGCAAAATTCTGCGCCAGCCCAGCTACCGCGATGATTTCCATCAACCGGTGCGCCGTAGGGTGGCCGAGCAATTCGAGGGACCGGCGGGCCAGCGGATGGATGTGGGTAAGGCCACCAACGGTTCCGATGGCAACGGGTATGGTCAATTCCAGCTCAAAATAGCCGTCCTGAATGGTACAGGTGGTCAGGCCCCGGTATTGTCCGTCCCTGGCTGCGTAGGCATGACCGGCGGCTTCGATCGCTCTGAAATCGTTACCGGTAGCGAGGACTACGGCATCCACACCATTGAATATCCCTTTATTGTGCGTCGTCGCCCGGTAGACATCCATCCGGGCAATATCCACCGCTTTTTTGAATCGGTGCGCAAACTCTTCACCTTTGATGTCGGCCTGGTTCAGATCTTCGACAGCGCATTTTACGCTGGCTTTCACCGTGCATTCCGGGGTATAATTGGATAGGATCGACATCAGGACGTCTGGCAATTCACAGGTGGGCCCAAACCATTGGGTAAACAACTGGTCCAGCCGGGATGCGAAATTTTCCAGGATGGAATTGATGTAGTTGGCACCCATGGAATCACAGGTTTCAAAGTGGATCAGGAACTGGAAGTATTCCGGATCTTCATCAAACGTCCGAATCTTCAAGGCTCTGATCCCACCGCCCCGACGATTCATATTTTCGGATAGGGTACTGGAATGTTCGATAAGGGAGGCAAATATCTGTTGTTCCATGCCCAGCAATTGATCGCGATCCCCACTCCAGTAAAAATGAATTTGCCCGATTTTTTCAGAGTTTCGGACGGTAGCTCGAAATCCCCCGCGACTCATCCAGAATTTGGCCGCATTGCATGCCGCTGCGACCACCGAACTTTCTTCGATCACCATCGGGATCGTATACGATTGACCATTGATGATAAAGTTGGGCGCAACTCCGTAAGGCAGGATAAAATTGCTGATGGTGTTTTCGGAAATGCGGTCGTAAATGCGTTGCCGGTCAGCGTCATCCAGCCAGTAGCTTTGGAATTCGCGGACGACTTCTTCTGGATGGTCAAAGCCGTGTTCGGCGACCCATTCCAGTTTACCCGCTTTGCTCCGCTTCGAAAAACCATCGACCATCATATTTTTCTTCATCGTAGGTTACTCATTTTTAAGTGCGAGATAATTTTGACAGAGCGCCCAGCCTCTGTGCAGGTAATCGACGTATTCCTCCAACGCCTCGGTCGAGATCAACGCCCGTTTGAGAAAAGCGGAGGCCTGACCGATCAGGGAAGGAAATTGGGATTTCTCATGGAGGTAATACCCATCCAGAAAACCCTTCATTCCACCGGAAATAATCAGGGATTTATCCGGGTAGTGATCGCCGTTTTTTTGCAGCAGAGTATTGGTCAGATCCACCATTTCTTCCGCCGAATGACCTATGCGGGTCAATCCCTCATAGACTTCCCGCCGGGCCTGATCCGATCGCAGCAATTCGACCAGGGAGAAATTGGTCCCTCCGTTGGCCGCAAAATCGATGGCCGCCAGGGGTAGCCGCAGAAGTGCGTCCAGACTGGCTTTGCCCATGCCCTGTCCCACCTCTTTAACGATGACAGGAAAAGGGCAATGGTCGAGGAGGCGGGTCAGGGTTTCCAGGGGTGGTGTGTGGATCCGATCCCCTTCGGGCTGCATCCATTCCTGCCAGGGGTTGACGTGGACGATCAGGCCATCGGCGCGGAGTCGGTGGATCAGTTCAAGCCACTGATCCATACGATCTTCCCGAATCGCTTCTTCGAGTTGGGCGATGCCGATATTGGCAAAAAAAGCGACGTCGTTGCCCAGGATGGGGCGGAGGTCAAAATCCGGAAAATGTTCCGGGTGTTCCAGGAGTATTCTGCAACTCCCCAGCCCCATGCCCATTTGGTATTTGGCGCATACGCTGGCGAGGTTGCGGTTGATCGAACCCGCTTTTTCGGTACCACCGGTCATGCTCGAGACCCAAAAGGGGGATTTCAGCACCTTTCCGGCCAGCTCGAGGGCAAACTCAGGTCTGGCGGGTGGATGCGCTGAGAACAGGGGTTCGTAATAGAATCGTTCATCCAGCCTACGCTGATCGATCTGAGAGTCAAAGGCCAGATCGATGTGGTCTTTTTTACGGTCGTTCAAATTTCAATTTTTTGCATCATCGTGCTAACAAAGATAATGGATGGGTGGTATTATTCTAATCTTGGATGGAGCAATTTATTAGTGAACCGAGAGATATGCCAGACCTCCGAGATCTGGCACATATTTAGCGTAGTCAAATCATTAATTCGGATATCAAGGAGTATGATTGTGGTGTAGTGTTAGTATCATAATGCACTGTTGTGTAATGTGAAGCACATTTTTGTGGCAATATTATATATGGTAGAAATAAAACATTAAAAATATGGGTTAAAAATTTGGAGATCCTTTTTTTTTTTACCTTGCCTTCGATCGTGCTGCAAGAAGCAAAATAAACCCCAAAAGTTGGTTTGAATTTTGAATACCAACATGACCATAGTCGATCATATATTAACTCATATTAACACTCGTTTCTCCAGGAAAGGTCTTCTGTTTTGTTTTCTGATTCTGTGTGCAGTGTGTTTATTAACTTATTATCCCAGTCTTGATAATCATTTTCAGCAAGAGTGGGACGATCAGTGGATGTTGCTGGAGAATCCTTTACTGTTTTATCCCACCTGGGAGGCTATAGGCCGGTCGTTTTTCACTTTCTACCACAATCAGTATTCCCCACTGAATCAGTTGTATTATTTGGGTATTTACCACATTGCCGGATTTGATCCCTTTGCATTTCATATGGGGTCTGTCCTGGTTCATATGGTCAATGTGATCCTGATTTTCATTTTGATCAGGAGGGTTATGACGGTGGTGAATATAAAATGGAAGTCTGGAATTGCTCAGTATGTTCCATTCCTCACAGCCTTAATTTTTGCGATTCATCCCATGCAGGTCGAATCGGTGGCCTGGATCAGTGCTTCGAAGGTTGTTTTGTACACCACGTTCACGTTATTGGGCTTATTGAGTTATATCCATTATAAAGATCAAAGCGATACATGTTTCTGGGATTAACTTTTCTTTGCTATCTGGCGAGTTTGATGGTGAAGGAGCAGGCTGTGATATTCCCCCTGAATATACTTTTGATCGATTTTTTGTATCGGACATACGGAAAAGGTTCTCTAAAATTATCTGTATGGATTGAAAAGTTACCTTTCTTCCTGCTCGCCCTCGGATATTGGTATTGGTCGGTGCGGCATCATGTTGGACTTCTTGAACCCACCAACCTGTATCCATGGTATGATCGGATTGTTTTTTCCGGTTACAGCGTCATCGTATATATCTTTCGGTTTTTTGTACCGGTAAACCTCAGTCATTTTTATGCTTATCCGATGCTATCCGGAGAGGCCATGCCGGTGTATTATTACGGGTACCTGGTTTTGGGATTGTTGTTCATTACCTATTTATATGATTTGTATCGGTC
>CALEIL010000266.1 GCA_937876435.1 uncultured Bacteroidota bacterium | reverse complement strand
GACATACGATGATTTCACCCAGTTGATAACATGTATCCAGGATAGGCTTAGTGTACATGGTCTGAACATTAGACCTGATTTCTTCAAATCCCTTAAATTTCACCTTGATAGAGTACGACATATTCGTTTTTGGCTCGTAATCTATTTGTAGATTATCACTCGTATCTTTAGACCAGGAATAGACCGCTACATCGTTTTCATACAATTGGAAATATTCCAATACCACAGTATCGTTGTTCTCTTTGTTCAATATTTTGGTCTTTTCAAATATCGATTGCCATCCCGTGTTGGAATTATAGATTACTTCTATAAATGGGAATGATTCTTCCGGTGTGTTTTGTATATCTACACCTACTATTTCAAAACAGGAATGTACGGTCAAAATGACTGCCACGAGAGCAACGTATGAGATGACCCTTTTCACAGCTTCTTTCTGATGTAGAGGTTCACATATGGTAATGAACGTAAAATCACAATCCCTTTTACATTGAATTCTAATAGTTCGTCACCTTCCGGATCGGGAAATACCGATACGAGATTCTTGCGTCCGTATAGATTATATATTCCAAATTTCACCCCAAATATATGATCGTCTTTTAATTCCTTATTCCATACAAAACCCAGATCTACCCGATGATACGCAGGCAGATTCACATTGTTTTTAGCATTAAAAATAAAATAGTTATCGGCGAGTAAAGAGTTATCCACGTATCCCAATGGATACGTATATCTGTGACCGGAATTGAATACAAAATTACCGGATAATTGCCATCGATCGGTCAATTGATAAAAAGCACTCAGGCCAAAAGTGTGTTCCCGTTGAAATTTGAATGGGTATTCCTGACCGTTGTTGATCGAATCAAATCGCCGTAAAGATCGCATCCAGTTATAAAACATTTCAACTTTCAATTTATCGATAAAATACCCCTCCCCCGATAATTCCATTCCGTAAGATTTCCCGGTTCCCCGATATACCAAATACTCCTCCGTATTTATAAACAAATCAAAATCGTCAGAAACATTTGAAATACCACTCAGATTTTTATACCTTTTGTAATAGCCCTCCAAATTCAAAAGGAGCTGATTATTCAGAAATGACCTGGACGCACCAACCGATATCTGATCCGAGTGTTGGGGTAGTCTTTTGTGATTGGAAGGCAACCATACGACCATGGGTTGAACCTCGCTATTGCTGTACACAATGGGATGAAGGTATTGATTGAATGATCCCGCATTGAACTTGAGCGTCGTAGAAGAAAGTTCGTACTGCGCAGAAAATCGCGGCTCCAATCGAACGAAACTCCGGCTGGAGAATCCATATGATATACGAAGTCCCGGTTGAATTCTGAAATAATCACCAATATACCCTTCCAATGTAGAGTAAACACTACTTTCCAACAATCTAGGGGAGGAGGACTTGGTCGTATTTATAGATTCCTTTAAAAAATCTATAGATTGTGACCTTTCAATCTCGGTTAAGTTACCAGGGTCTATTCGATGGTAGAGAGATTCAATACCATTTTTCCATTGCCAGTTGTTTGAAAGCAGAATATCCAGATTAATCCTGGAATATAAATCACGAAGATGAGCACTAAAATCCTGAAGATTACTTTCACTGAAATTTTCGTACGAAAATTCATTTATATTTCTGAATCGACCCTTATTATAGGTATATCCAACATAGGCGGTTAGAAAATAATTCATTTTAATAGCATTAAAATATCGCAGTGATAAAACCGAATTGCCTATATCCTGATTCTCCTGATCTTGCGTACGTTCTCCGGTAGAACTATTTGAAATATCGCTAAATCTCAAGTGATCCCTACCGTAAAAATAAGATAGTTCCAATTTACTTCCTGGTGACATCTCATAATTGGCTTTGAGATTGAAGTCGTAGAAGTAATAGTTAGCTCCGTCGTTATTCTTTTGTAGTTCATTGACCAATGGGAAAATATAAAAGACTCTGGATGAAGCAATCACCGACGAAGGACGTTTTTTCGATATAGGACCTTCTATACTCACATCACTATCGAGAATCCCAAAATCACCGTTGAACTCCCATTGGTTCTTATTACCCTTTCTGGTCTCTATGTTTGTGACCGAGGATAGTCTTCCGCCAAACTGGCTGGGTGCGGAACCTTTATAAAAATCTGCCCGTCGGATAATATTGCCGTTGAATATCGACGTCAATCCCAGAAAATGGCCCGTGTTATATACCGGAATACCATCCAGATAATATTGGTTTTCAAATAAGTCGCCCCCCCGAACAGAAATCTGAGAGTATCCTTCCACTCCCGCAGCTACCCCAGATTGCATAGATAAGTACTTTATAATATCGGTCTCGCCTGCCATCAAGGGCATCACCGCCAGGTCATCCGCATCGATTGTCAAACTTCCAATGATCTGATCTTTATTTGTCTTGAACTTATTATCATACACTACATGAATTTCTTCCAGTTGATAAGCTTCCAGGTCTATCTTGACTAATGAATCTGAATTGCGATGGATTACATAATCCACCGGTTGATACGCTACATGGCTAATCCGTAATGTATCAAGTTCATTGCCGTCGACCTGAATGGTAAAATATCCAAATTCGTTGGATATACTATAGAAATCATTGGATTGGATGACTGCACCTATGACTGGTTCCTGATTGTCTGCATCTTTGACAAATCCACTTTGTTTTACTTGTTGAGCTTGTAATTCTATTCCAATGAATGACATTAAAATGAAACCACCGATCCTGGAAAAAATTTTCATCCCTTATGGATTAAATTAAAAACTAAATAGCGTTTTTTTCAATTCCAGGGATATAAAAACATTCTTACCGTCCAGTATCGCATTATCCAGATTATTTCTAAGAGTCTGGTCAATATAATCTAAATAGTCATTGTCCCTGATCAGGAGGAAATGGTATCGACTATTTTGATTATATAATGGCGTCCATGCATGGGCTACGTTCAATTCTACAAACCACGTCCCGGCCAGTTTTACTCGAAATCCAAACTTCGAACCAAATTCAAAGTTATGGAATTCATCAACGGTTGTGTAATTCGGATCTTCTGCCACCTTTGTCCTGGCAATATCACCATAGGCCACCTTATAATCCAATTGACCTTGCATTCTATAGCCCCCATATAAACCCACCTGGATTCCAACCCGGGGAAATACATCGTATCTCAACAATACAGGAACGGAGAATTGATCGTATTGATAATGGAATATCACATTCTCCTGCGGAAAGGGTTCCCCACTTTCCCCTCCTTTCCGATTGTATACCACACCGGAGAACACCTGAAGCTTAGAAGCTAAACTATATTCCCCATATATACCCACGGTATAGCCTAAAATACGGCTATTTTCAAAGGAAGGGATGTAGCTATACGCTCCACCGATGCCCAAACTGACCGGGATTTCTTTTTCCTGGCCATAGGCCATCTGTATACCTCCGAATAGGAAAAATGCAAATATATAAATTATTATAGGAGAAATAATTTTATAGACTGACATTGGAAAGTATTCTAATTCATATTAAATTCGGAAAGCGGATCGGTAGCACATCCGATTCCACAATAAATCGCAATCAATGTATTGGAGGTTGCAAAGATACGATTCTTTACAGAAAATGGATGAGAAATAATTAATGGTTCACACAGCTCTTGTGCTGAGCGAGGTCGAAGCAGGGATGGTGTAAGTGCTTAATGCACTATAGGCTGGCAGAGGAATGCTATCTTCTTCCGTCCCATCCCGCACTTTTTTATGATTTCGTGTTTTAGTGGCAAGTCCTGGGATTAACAGTAAAACTAATGATTTAGATCAAGGACACATTTCCTATCAAGATACCACTGACATCCCACTTTTCTTAGCCGGAAAGGTCCTATGATTGGTTTAAAAAACACTTTCCTTTGCCGGTATTTCGGCAACTAAAGTAGCCGCTACAGTGAAAGCAGTGAATAGCCTGATCGGTGTGCAAATTCCTGTGACCCACTGCGGCCACATCCCAGGAAGTAACCACTCCCTGAGTATCAAC
>CALEIL010000265.1 GCA_937876435.1 uncultured Bacteroidota bacterium | reverse complement strand
AGCGGCGCAACCCGCCGCTGAAGTACCAGCTCCCGCTCTCGCCCACCGAGTCGATGGAGCACATCCAGGTGCCGCCGGGCTTCGAGCTGCAGCTCTTCGCCGCCGAACCCGACATCGTCAAGCCGATCGCGATGGCCTGGGACGAGCGCGGGCGGCTGTGGATCGCCGAGACGATCGACTACCCGAACGAGATCCACCCGGGCACTCCGGGCCGTGACCGGATCAAGATCCTGGAGGACAGGCGTCAGCGGATGGAAAAATCGATATCTACCGCGTTTGACATGGGCGACGGGTTGATATTTATCGAGAATATGGAGACCGGTGATCTACACCGCTTTAGCAAGGAATTGATGGATGTGGATTCCGGAATTTCGTACGAGGACCCCTCCCCCAACACCTTCTCCTTCAACTCTCCTTACGGGGCCTGCCCCCGCTGCAACGGACTGGGGTATGTCAATGAGGTGGATATGAACAAGATCATCCCGGATCCTTCTCTGTCCATCAGCAAAGGGGGGATACCCCCTATCGGTGAACGCAGGGAAAACAGAACCTTTGACCAATTGAAGGCGCTGGCCAAACACTACGATTTCACGCTGGGTACGCCGATCTCAGAGATCCCGGAAGAGGCGATGAACATCCTTTTCCACGGGGGCGGAGAAGACGTGGAAATCAGCGCCAAAGGACTCGACCTGTCCGAAAATTCCATTCTTACGGAAGGGTTGATCAAAATGCTGGACAGGTGGTTCAACGAAAGCTCTTCGGAACGCATCCGGAAATGGGCGGGAGAATTTATGTCGGTCCAGGACTGCAGCGAGTGCCAGGGATACCGGTTGAAAAAAGAATCCCTTCATTTTAAAATCAACGAGCGTCACATCGGTGAAGTAGCCAACCTGGATCTGGATGAACTGGCGCACTGGCTGGAAGAACTTCCCGCGTACCTCAATGAAAAGCAAAAAAAGATCGGCAGCGAGGTTCTCAAGGAAATCAAAACCAGGCTGCATTTTCTCCTGGAGGTGGGACTGACCTACCTCACGCTCAACCGGCCGGCCAGATCTCTTTCCGGGGGTGAATCTCAGCGCACCAGACTCGCGAACCAGATCGGTTCGCAGTTGAGCGGCATCACCTACATCATGGACGAACCATCCATCGGGCTTCATCAACGGGACAATCAACGACTGATCACAGCCTTGAAAAATCTGATCGAATCGGACAATAGCGTGCTGGTGGTGGAACACGACGAGGATATCATGATGGCTTCGGATTATCTGATCGATATCGGGCCTGGAGCTGGCAAACTCGGAGGTCACATCGTATCAGTTGGTACACCGGAAGAAGTCAAAAACGATCCGGTAAGCACCACCGGACAATATCTCCTGGGAAAACTGGAGATTGCTGTCCCCGCTAAGCGAAGAAGTGGCAATGGTAAGGTGATAGAGGTCATAGGAGCCACGGGACACAATCTCAAAAATGTATCGGTCAAAATACCTTTGCAAACGCTTACCTGCATCACCGGGGTATCGGGCAGTGGCAAATCCAGTCTGATCAATGAAACGCTGTATCCGGCCCTGCGCAAACATTTTTACAACAGCTTGCAGGATCCATTGCCACACCATTCCATCGAGGGCATCGAACACCTGGACAAGGTCATCGACATTGACCAGTCACCGATCGGACGGACACCCCGTTCCAATCCGGCAACCTATACCAACGTGTTTACTGACATCCGAAAACTGTACGTCGAGGTTCCGGAAGCCAAAATCCGGGGCTATAAAATTGGTCGGTTTTCTTTCAACGTCAAAGGGGGCCGGTGCGAAGATTGTGGTGGAGCCGGGATGAAGGAAATCGAGATGAATTTTATCCCCAATGTGTACGTGGAATGCCCTACCTGCTTTGGCAAACGATTCAACAGGGAAACGCTGGAGATCCTGTACAAGGGTAAAAATATCAGCGATGTCCTCAAAATGACGGTGGACGAAGCCGTGGAGTTTTTTGAACCGGTGCCCAAGATATTCCGAAAACTCAAAACCATTCAGGACGTAGGTCTGGGGTATATTACCCTGGGACAATCCGCCACGACCCTGTCTGGGGGAGAAGCTCAGCGGGTCAAACTCGCGGAAGAATTATCCAAACGGGATACCGGAAACACCCTCTACATCCTGGATGAACCGACGACCGGGTTGCATTTTCAGGATATCGAAAGACTATTGCAGGTCGTCCAGAAATTGATCGATAAGGGAAATACCTTCGTCATTATCGAACACAACATGGACGTCATCAAGACCGCGGATTACATCATCGACATCGGCCCGGAAGGCGGAAAACACGGAGGGCGAATCGTAGCTCAGGGCAGTCCTGAAGAAGTAGGCCAGATTGAAGAAAGCTTTACGGCGCAATTTTTGAAAAAATACCTGTCGCAAGATGTACTATCCTGAATCAGGTGACCGACCCTGGACGATTCAGGATATTTCCATCACCTATACAGGTCAAACCCTTTCCGTGCATCCACTGCGAATGATCCGGGGGAAGGGAACGCCTGGAAACCTGCCTGGCCCGGGATCTGGTAAATTCCGGAAAAATTTATCGGTTTATTTTCTTGCGATATTCTGGATTCCTTCATTGTTTGGTAACTTGTGATAAGATGAAAGGACTGATCAATAAAACCGTCAAGCTCTTCCTCAGGTCAAAATACAACGCTTTGACTCAGGTTTTGGACGATCCGTTCAAATACCAATACGATTTACTGGAGCATCTGACCGAAACCGCCAAACATACCCAATGGGGTCGAAAATACCATTACCATGAAATAAATGACTACCAGACTTTCCGGGATCGACTCCCCGTGTCAAGCTACGAAGATCTGCAACCCGAAATCCACAAAATGATGCTCGGAGAAAAGGACGTATTGTGGCCCGGGCAGATCACCTGGTATTCCAAATCCAGCGGTACGACCAACGCCCGGTCCAAATACCTGCCCGTATCGGAAGAAAATTTCAACGATTGCCACAAAAAAGGCAGTTGGGATACTTTATCCATCCTGTATCACCACAATCCTGATCTGCAATTATTTGAAAATAAAAGTCTGATACTGGGGGGTAGCCTTTCCCATTTCCCGGAAAATCCGGAATCGATTATTGGCGATGTTTCTGCGATTATGATCACCAACCTCCCCCTGATCGGCCGGCCATTTTATGTGCCCGATGTGAGGGTAGCCATCATGGATGATTGGGAGAAAAAACTGAATCTGACCGTTGATTTGGCTGTCCAGGAACCGCATATCGGCACCATCGGAGGAGTGCCTACCTGGAACCTGGTCCTGTTCCGCAAGATATTGGAAAGAACGGGAGCAGAGCACATCCTGGAAGTATGGCCGGAGCTCAGGTTGTATCTCCACGGAGGAGTCAATTTTGAACCGTACAGGAGCCAGTTTAAGAAATTGATCCCGCGTGAGGATTTTATCTATCAGGAGGTATACAATGCTTCCGAAGGTTATTTTGGGACCCAGTTAAGTCCGGATGAAGATATGATCCTGCTCCTGGATCACGGGGTTTTCTATGAATTCATCCCCATGAGTGAATATGAAAATTCCGATGCCCGTGCGATCCCACTCGAAGACGTAAAACCCGGGATAGATTATGCCGTTCTGATCTCCACCACGTCCGGCATATGGCGTTACGAAATAGGAGACACTATCTGCTTTACAAATACCAACCCCTATCAGTTTCGCATCACGGGTCGTACGCGTCAGTTCATCAATGCCTTTGGCGAGGAAGTCATGATCCACAACACCGACATGGCCATCAGTCGGACCACCTTGAAAACCAACAGCGAAATCAAGGATTATACGGTCGCCCCGAAATATCTGAATGACGGGCAAAATGGTCGCCATGACTGGCTTATCGAGTTCCAGCGGCCCCCGGCCGATCTGGAGGAATTCTCCAAGCTCCTGGACCAGGAACTCCAGTCGATCAATTCGGATTATGCAGCGAAGAGAACCCTCAATCTGGCTTTGGAAAACCTGTCGGTGACGGTCCTTCCTCCCAATACCTTTGACCACTGGCTGAAACAACAAAAAAGGCAGGGATCACAGGTCAAAGTACCCAGACTTTCCAACAACCGAAAATACGTCGACGAAATTCTGGAACTGATCGGAAAATACAACGAGAGGGAGAATGAATGATCTTATCCGAAAAAACTTTGGTCTGGAATCCTCCCGGGTGACCGAAGAGGAGCTCAGGGTCTGGTTGGAAAACCGGATTGCCCATATGCTGGAGCACGAAACGGACTTGCTCCTGAGTACGCTCTACAGGCTGGACATCGATGAATTGAAAATCCGGGAAGTTCTGGAGGCCGGAGGATCCCTCTCCATAGCTGGCGGCCTGGCAGAACTGGTGTTGGAACGACAACGGCAGAGGCAGGCCACAAAACAATCGTACCGCGTAGATCGGGAAACTTTTTACTGGGGGGAAGAGGAATGATCCGTCGGGGATTGGTCCATGGGCTCACTCTCGTC
>CALEIL010000264.1 GCA_937876435.1 uncultured Bacteroidota bacterium | reverse complement strand
GATGAGATGGCTCAAAAGATCCCGAATGAAATTAAAATTTTTGTCTTGACAGAGTGCCAGGTGCGAAAATAGTGATCCCGGAGTGAATCGTGTTATTTGGACATACTCACAGCCTCCGATAAATTTATACGATTTCCGTTGTTGTAAGCAACCAGAAAGGCTCCTTCAAATCCTTTCTTTTTCATGCTGTCCTTGATATTATTTGCCTCATTGTAATCATCGATACCAGTGATCTGATATTTATACATCCCACCTTCAAACCGAATGGAGAGGTTCTGGATATTTCTCCATTTGGCTTCGCTCAGGTTTGCTTTTTTGGGCGTGGCAGCCAGTTGGACACAAAACTCCAGGTTCTCGCTTAAAACGGGGTTGACAGCTGTTCCTGATTTTCCTTTCGTAACCGGTTTGGATGTACTGATGACAGGTTTGTCGTCCACACTCGCCACGGGGATATCTTTGTTGGCCTTCTCCGCAGAAGTGGTAGAAGGAATCACGCGGGAATCCATATGGGGTGCATTTTGGACGAGCGTCACATCCGATTTTACTTCAGTGGGTGATGGTTGTTTTTGGGTTTTTACGTCTGCTAATTGGGGATCATTTTCCAGTAGTTTTTTATAATCGTCCAATGCGAGGACAAAACTCTTTACGATTTTATCCTGACCGGCTTCAGATTTGAGAAAGGCTTCTTCTTCCTTATTGGTCAGGAATCCAGCTTCAAACAAAATACTGGGCATAAAGGTATTGCGCAGAACGAGGAAGCCCGCTTGTTTCACACCACGACTTTTGCGGTTATTTTTGCTTTTGAGATTTGTCTCCAGACTATTGGCGAAGGCAACGCTTCGATCGAGAAACGCATTCTGGTACATATTGAGAATGATGTGGGAAATTTCTGAGTTGGGATCAAATCCATCATAATTTTGCTCGTGGTTTTTCTCCATCAGGATTACGCCGTTCTCGCGTTTGGCCACCTTGAGGTTGTCTTCGTTCCGGTGGAGACCCAATACAAACGTTTCCGAACCACAAGCCTCATGACTACCCGCTGAGTTGCAGTGGATGGATATAAACAGATCTGCCCGGGCTTCGTTGGCGATGTGTGCCCTTTCATGCAATTCCACAAATTTGTCCGAATTTCGTGTGTATATTACGTTGATGTTGGGATATTTCTTTTTGATTTCTTTGCCCAGTTTGAGGGACAGGGCCAGAACTATTTCTTTTTCTTTGGAATTTTTTCCCAGGGCTCCTGGATCCTTGCCACCATGACCGGCATCGATGACGATGGTGGTAATCTGATTGTCAATATCTTTGGGATCGGTGCCTCCACCCCCGCCAGGGGTTGAATGTGCCAGTGAAAGATTAATTCCAAGGCCAATAGACAGTACGATCAGGAAAATCGTTTTACATTTGTGAAGGTAATTTACTACTGACATGATGTGAGTTTTTTTGTTTTGAATTATTGAGTACTATTAGATAAACTATAGCAAAAACCAAGCCAAAATCATTTGAAATCAATTTATTACATAGTATTTATTATGTTAATGTGTTCGATGTCGAACGTTTTTGGTCAGGATAGCCTTTTTAATAACGCCACGGACACCCTACCTGGTGTCACTGATTCCTTAAAGTCTAGCCAATTTCTCAGCGATATCACCATCTCCCCGGACGCGTTTACATCCAACGCCAAATACGGGGCTGACCACAAGACATTTTTTGATCCCAGGAAAAATCTCGTTTACCTGTACGGCAATGCTTTCGTGGAGTATGAACAATTTTCCATCCGAAATGCGGATTACATTGAGGTAGATCTCAATACCAATATCGCCACGGCCAGGATTCTTCCGGATAGCCTCAAACACCTGATTGGCAATACCGTATATGATACCGTGGTCACTCAGATCGTCGATACCCCCAGCCTGGACGAGGACGAATATCAAGCTTTCGGGGACGAACTCGAAGAAGTCGAGATCGATCCATTTACCGGGGAACCCGTACAGCCTGCACTCGAAGATCGCCTGGCCCAACCCGTGGAAGGAGGTGGTGCCCTGCCGGGGCATAAACCCGGGACCCCGGTATTTAGCGATGGAACCAATGAATTTGACGCCGACGAAATGCGGTACAACTTCAAAACCGGGAAGGGTAAAGTGTATCACGCGGTGACTTTTCAAAGCAACCTGTACATTCACGGCACAGAAACCAAATTTATCAAAAGCAGCGATCCCCAGGACAGCACGCAGACGATCTACAATAAAAATGCAATTTTTACTACCTGCAATGCAGACCATCCTCATTTTGGGATTTGGAGCAACAAGCAGAAAATCATACCCAATAAAGAGGTCATCGTCGGACCTTCCAACCTTCAGATCATGGGTATTCCCACCCCACTGGTTTTGCCGTTTGGTTTTTATCCGATCGTGCCCAACGCCAAGGCAGGTTTGATCGTGCCCAGTTACGAATACTCTCAGCAGTGGGGTTTTGGTCTGCGGGGTATAGGATGGTACCAGCCGATCAGCGAACACATGAATCTCACGGGCCGGGGGGATATTTATTTCAACGGATCCTGGCTCGTAGATCTGCAATCCAATTACAGGCAGCGTTATAAATTCAACGGAGGATTTTCGGTGAGTTTCTCCAATAGGATTCAGCAATTGGAGCAAAGCCTGGAGAAACAAAAAAACCGGACTTTCGCCCTTCGCTGGAACCATTCCCAGGATCAGTCAGCGCATCCGTATCAAAGTTTTTCGGCCAGCGTCAACTTTACGACGGGTGGATTTGACAAAATCAACTACAATCAGGCTAACCAGGTACTCAATAATAACACCAGTTCGCAGATAAGTTTCCGGAGGGAATTCCCCGGGACCCCATTTAGTATGACGGCGAATATTTCACATTCGCAGAATTCCAATAACCGGTCCGTCAGTTTTACCTTGCCTTCCTTCGATTTGAGGATGCGGTCGTTGCAGCCATTTAAAAACAAGAAAAGAGTCGGAGCAGAAAAGTGGTACGAAAAAGTCCTGTTGACCTATAGCGGTTCCTTCGATAACAGGATCCAGACCACCGATACGACCATCTTCAATCCCGAACTCTGGAAAAGTCAAAAATACGGTGCTCAACATCAGGTCGGAATGAACGCATCCTACAAATTGTTCAATTATATCAGCGTCACCCCCAGCGTGAATTTGAATGAAAGATGGTATTTTGACAGAATCCATAAGAATTTTATTTCCGATCCGGTTATTGAGTACGACACCACCATGACGGTGGACAATCAATTGATCATTACGAGAGATACGGTCAGTTATGGAAGGGTGAATCAGGATACCATGTCGGGATTTTTTCCCGTCCACGATATCGGGGCTTCGCTCAATTTCCAGACAGCATTATATTATACCAAATTATCCTCAAAGGGTTGGTTTCGTGGATTTCGACATGTCGCCAAACCATCTGTCAGTCTTTCGTTTAAGCCCGATTACATCAACAGCCCCTGGAATTATACGGACACGCTCAACCGGATCGATCGCGGCCCTGATTATCTGGAAAGGTATTCTTTGTACGAGGAAGGGATTTATGGTGCTCCGTCTACGAGCCCCGGAAATTTTAATGTTTCCTATAGTCTCAGAAATGTTCTGGAAGCAAAATTCTGGAACAAAGAAGATTCCACCGCGAACAAAATTTCGCTTTTCAAAACTTTTGATTTTTCCGGAACCTACAATCCAAGAGCTGATTCATTGAAGTTTTCGATGATCAATTTCAATGCAAATACCACCTTTTTCAAGGGCATCACCTACTTTCGATTTACGACTCAGCTCGATCCATACGCGCTCGATGACCGAAACCGGAGAATTGATGAGTTTTATTACAAATCGGGAAAAGGCTTGCTGCGATTTAACGGAATCAACGCATCGCTCAGTACCAATATGACGATCGGTGAAATCAGGGAATTGTTCCGAAAACCCGAACCAGAGGCTGAAACCGAATCGGACGATAAAACCAAAAGACCCCAAAAATCGCAAGGATTATTGGATAATTTCAGGGTGTCCCATGAAATCCGTTTTGTGTGGGATCCGCGCCGGGACAGGGATGTATTTAGCCTGTCCACCAACAATATCCGGCTGTCAGGAAATGTGGATCTCACCGAAAACTGGGGCGTTCGCGTCGGAAACTTTGGGTACGATTTTCAACGAAAGCAGTTGACTTATCCGGATTTTGGGTTTACCCGTGATCTCCACTGCTGGCAGTTATCGTTTAGCTGGCAGCCTACCCGGGGAACATTTTTGTTCAACATTCGCGTGAAAAATGCCCCACTCGATTTCATAGATTTACCGTATAACAGGGGCATCCAGGATACGGGCTATTCACCATTTTGATCAAAATATTTTTGCATTTAATGAATTTATAATATCTTGGGTCGTGAGAACAATGCGCAGGGATATCGGATACCATTCGCAAGATATAAATCGGATTTGATACATTTGCGGAGCACTCGTGCTGATAGATCCTCAGATCATACCATTTTATAAAGACAAAAAAAGAGTCCCCACCGGGGCATAATAAAAAGCTTATGGCATTTCAAATCAAGGTACAAGCTAAGGAATACGATGTAGTAATAGTAGGTTCCGGAGCGGGGGGCGGGATGGCGTCAAAAGTTTTGTCTGATGCCGGATTGAAAATAGCTTTACTGGAAGCTGGACCGGATTTTGATTCCACAAATCCAGAGCATCGCACCCAATTGCGCTGGCCATGGGAATCTCCACGGCGCGGTGCCGGTTCTACGCGGGCGTTTGGAGATTATGATATGGCTTACGGCGGCTGGAACATCGCCGATGAACCATACACCCAGAAAGACGGATCAAATTTTCGTTGGTTCCGGTCAAGGATGCTCGGGGGGCGAACCAACCACTGGGGTCGGATTTCACTCCGCTTTGGACCACTCGATTTCAAGCGAAAAGATTACGATGGGAAAGGGGATAACTGGCCGATAGGTTACGAAGATGTATCACCCTACTATGATCGGGTCGATAAACTTATTGGAGTTTTTGGGACAAAGGAAAATATACAAAACGAACCGGACGGCTATTTCCTGCCTCCGCCAAAACCGCGGTTGCATGAATTGTACATTCGGGATTCTGTGAAAAAAATGGGTATACCTATGATACCTTCCCGATTGTCCATGCTCACCAAAAAGCTGGATGAACGACGGGGTCCCTGTTTTTTCTGTGCCCAATGTTCACGCGGATGCATGGTATACGCTGATTTTTCTTCCTCGTACTCGTTGATAAGGCCGACTCTGACCGATGGCAATATTGATTTGTATCTGAATGCCATGGTGCGGGAAGTCAATACGGATGAGAATGGAAGGGCCACCGGGGTATCCTACATCAACAAAGAAGATCTCAAAGAATATAACATCAAAGGCAAAGTGGTCATCCTCGCGGCGAGCGCGGCGAGTTCGGCCCGGATCCTGCTCAACTCCAAATCCAATATCCATCCCAATGGTCTGGCCAACTCGAGTAATCACGTGGGTCGGTACATTCACGATTCCACAGGATCCGGAATGCAGTGTCTCGTTCCGGAATTGATGGACCGAAAGCGGTATAACGAAGACGGAGTAGGGGGGATGCACCTCTACACGCCCTGGTGGGGTAATGATACCAAACACAATGGATTTACCCGCGGATATCACATCGAATATTGGGGAGGAATGGGTATGCCTTCGTACGGCTTTGGTTTTGGTATGGAAAATCTCAACAAAATCGTCCCCCGGGAAGGAAGCGATGGGCGCCCCGGCGGATACGGAAAGAGCCTGAAAGAAGACGTGCGGCGGTTTTATGGATCCACTGTGGGTTTTGCGGGTCGTGGTGAATCCATACCCCAGTATGATAATTATTGTGAAATAGATCCTGACGTGGTGGATCGGTTTGGTATACCAGTCCTCCGGTTCAATTACAAATGGACCGATGACGAGGTCATGCAGGCCAAGCATATGGTGGATACGTTCGAAGAAATCATCCACAACATGGGAGCCATTCCTCTCGGTAGTAAGCCTGGCCCCGAAAGGCAGTATGGCCTGGCAAAACCCGGGGAAATTATCCACGAGGTCGGAACCACCAGAATGGGAAATGACAAGAATACGAGCGTGGTCAACCGGTTCAACCAGGCACACGATGTGGACAACCTCTTTGTGGTAGATGGTGGACCGTTTGTTTCGCAGGCGGATAAAAATCCTACCTGGACCATCCTGGCCCTCTCCTGGAGAGCCTCGGATTATATCGTGGATCAATTGAAAAAACAAAATCTGTAAATCAGAAATTAAATCGCTATTAGTATGGATCGCAGAGAAACCATCAAAACGCTTATCGTCGGATCATTTGCTTCTTCATTTGTACTTACCGGATGCAATCCGGAGCATATGGAGTCGGGAGTCCCTTCGGAAGGAGGTACTGGTGACCTCGGCAATGATTTGGGGATCGACCTCAATTCTCCGGGTCATGGATACGGAAGAACTCCGGCTGAACAAGCCAGAGATAAAGAGCTCTTTTCCAGGACCTTTTTCAATGAACATGAGATGGCAACCATAGCGGTTCTGGCGGATATTATCATCCCGGCAGATGAAGTTTCAGGTTCTGCCACCGATGCCAATGTACCAGAGTTTATCGAGTTTATTGTCAAGGACATGCCTTACCATCAGGTGCCATTGAGAGGAGGCCTTATGTGGCTGGACCACGAGAGTAACCGTCGGTTTAATAAAGTTTTCAAGGATATCAGTGCTGAACAACAAATAGAAATCGTCGATGATATAGCTTTTCCGGATGATGTAAAACCTGAGTATCAGGCCGGAGCCCGATTCTTTTCCAATATCCGCAACCTGGTGACCACCGGGTTTTATACCACCCGCATCGGGTTTGATGATCTGGGATATGTCGGCAACCAACCCAACGCCTGGGACGGTATCCCCGAAGACGTCCAGAAAAAGCACAACAAATTTTACAGAGAAGAATACATGCCTTTGTTTCTCAAAACGGAGGAAAGGGAACAGATCGAGGATTGGGCGAATTATGAATTGTAGGGACTGGGGATTCGGGATTAGGGACTGGGGATTCGGGACCAGGGATTCGGGATTAGGGACCAGGGATTCGGGACTAGGGACTAGGTGTGTGAGTGTGGGTACCCTGGGGAACCTGAAGCTCCAGCTTCAGGACAGTGTCCCGTATCAAGAAGTTTAGCAAATCGGGAGGGGTGGTATTGCTTAGTGTCGGTGTGGGTTTTCCTGTCACGGATCACAACCAATCCCTGATCCCCAATTCAAATTTATTTTATTGTATTCTCCAGTAGAATGACCGATGGACCTTCTTCCATCCACCGTTGACCCAGTCCCGTAGTATCACCCATGGGAGTGAAGTACACAAACGAGCCCAACGCGATATCCAGATCTCCATCCTGATCAAGATCCCCTGCGTCCATCACCATCCATCTACCTTTGGATGCCTGTGGAAAGGATTGCGGAATAAATTGCAAATCGCCGGTATTTTCCAGATAGATAAAGCTTTCCTGAGGATGGTCCACATAATCGGGAAAGAAAGATATCGACGCGATATCCAGATCTCCGTCCAGATCAAAATCCCCCGCCACAGCTTTGTACGCTCCGTTTTGTCGGTAAAACCAGGCCTGGGTAAAATTGGAATGCCCGTCATTCAGAAAAATATACAGCCCGTGATATTCCTTGAGGATCGGAGTCTTGTCGGCGTTATCCCCACAGACGTACAATATATCGTCGTAACCATCCCCGTTGAAATCGTGCATCTCGAAATATTGAGATCCATGGAGCGGTGAAAACGACAAAAGCTGTTTTTCTGAAAAGGTGATGTTGTTTTCGGTGGGATTGGTCCCGGGTCCATTGTTTTGAAAATAGTAAATTCCTTCCCGGCCCTGACTCATCAGGACGACCACATCGGTATAACCATCCTTATTGAGATCGGTTATCTCAGCACGGATGGCACCGGGAGCGTTTATCAATACGTTTTTTTTGTAATGACCGTCCCCGGTGTT
>CALEIL010000263.1 GCA_937876435.1 uncultured Bacteroidota bacterium | reverse complement strand
CTTCTCATTCATATCCCGATGGCCATCGGGACCGGCTATACTCAATCGAAGCGTCTAGATCTGACTCAAAATATCGTCGAATGATTCTTAAATCTTTATCCTGACCGAACACTAGGAATTTAGAGTCCCTGCTCCGACAAAAAATTAAACCGAATTCAATTTATACCAGATTAGAATGAAGGTTTGTCAACCGACATACTCTTCAATCTCATTCTCTAAACCTCAGGCACATGACCGAATTCAAAATTCGTAACTCGTAATTCATCACTCGTTGATTTGAAGGCGTAAGCCGCTCCCCCCTGCGCTCCTGCTCTGCTGCAAGCTTCTTCCGCCAGGCCCACTCGTAATTCGTAATTCGTCCTTCGTAATTCTCAATTGCCATTCCATCTGATCCCCACCGACGGCGACCATCCCAACACCGGGTGGTAGCGGGTACTGATAGTGGATTTCAGAGTTTTTGCCAGTGGAAGGGAGAATCCCAGACCATACCGCGCTGGATACAACCGGAAAGCACCAAACACATCCACATTGTGCAAAATAGATTGCCGGATACCGACCACCGGGACCAATTCGTTTTCAGAATAAGCAGCCAGCAAATAAAGCTGTGTCCTGGTCTCCCATGTAATATAGGACGCCAGTTGGGCTGAGAAGATTTCAGATAGGCCACTTCGATTCCAGGGCATTAGCCCGGATAGAGTCAAGGCCAAACCCCATTGGCTCCGATTGAATGATGCTGCTATCGAGGATGATCCGCCCCAGGGTCTTCCCTCGTCGCCTACCCTGCGACCGTTCAACCGTTGACTGATACCGATACCCCAGTACTCGCTCAATTTTTTACCGGCACTCAACAGGATATCCGTGGAATGGTAGTCCGGATGCCCGATAGACAACACAGATAGCCCGATTCCAAAACCATCCTGCAACGGACTGGCCAGGTGCAAGCCCAGAGCGTAAATACCAAAACCCGAAAACCGGGATTGAATGTGGGTGGAAATCACAGGAGAAGACACTTCGGGTAGGAGGGATGGCTGTAATACCGGAGATTCATATTCGGGGCTAAACCGGTCCGATGAAAGCATTCCGGAATTGTAGGCCGAGGTAAAATGAATAGGTTGGGCAGGAAGTGAGCCGGATCCCAACACCATCCACACAACCAGGCAGGTTTTACCGAAGCATGAAAAACCCGGTATCTGATATTTTGTGGAGATATTGCCAAAATATAGGACCATGCGATAAGATACGCATTTGTTTTGATATATTTGCTAAAATAGAATATGTATTTGTGGCATTTGAAAGCAGACATATTGGAAAAGGCAGGAGAGGAGGGGGAACCATGATTCGGATTATGATGATGGCTGCGATCCTGATAGCCTTTGTCCTGATGATGAGAAAAATCTCCGGGATTCAGGACGGCCCATTGTCCGATGGTAATCCTGTGGCGACCAGTATACTCTATTACTGGCCAGAAAGTCCGGAGCCGGTTATACAGCATTCCACGTTTACCCTGTCATATCACGAAGACCACGAGCAGGCCCGGTGGGTGGCTTATATCTTAACCAGAGACGAACTCAACAGGAAATATGTGGAACGCTCAGACTGGTTCGAAAAGGATAAGGCGGTTGTCACTGGGAGTGCTGATTTTTATGACTACAAGGGTAGTGGGTACACCAAGGGCCATCTGGTTCCATCAGCTGACAGGGCATGGAACCGGAAGGTCAATGAAGAAACATTTCTGATGAGCAACATCAGTCCCCAGACCTATCATTTCAACGGAGGGGTGTGGCGCGAACTGGAAGAAAACGTCAGAGACTGGGCCCGGAAGAATGAGCGGCTATTTATCGTAACCGGACCGGTGATTGGGAATAGCCGGGAAACCATCGGTCAAAACAAGGTCACCGTCCCGGAGGCATTTTTCAAAGTCCTGCTCGATCTGGATGAGCCCGGGATGAAGGCCATTGGTTTTTTGATTCCCAATGAAAAAACGGACCGGCCCCTGGCTGATTTTGCGCGTTCGGTGGATGATATCGAGAAATTGACGGGCATTGATTTTTATGATTTACTTTTAACGGACGATGATCTCGAGAGTCAGCTCGAATCCAGCACCGATATGACTCTATGGCCGGTGGACCAGCGCAGGTATGAGCAACGCGTGAATGAATGGAATAAATAATGAATTAAAGTAATATTGTATATGGCAAACCAGAAATTTGAGACCGAGATTAAAGCGGGGTATACGCACGAAGGAAAATCACTCATCCTGGGCGGAGCGATGATGGATGGCACGACTATTCCCGAACTGTACGTTCAGGCCCCTCTGAGCACGTTCAACAGGCACGGAATGATTTCCGGAGCTACCGGTACCGGAAAGACGAAATCCCTCCAGGTATTGGTAGAACACCTTTCCCACAACGGTGTACCCAGTCTGATCATGGATATCAAAGGAGATCTCAGTGGTCTGGCCAGGCCCGGCAAGGAACATCCCAAGGTCGATGAACGACAGTCGGCTATCGGTTTGCCGTTTTATCCGAAAGGATTTCCGGTGGAGTTTATGACCTTATCGGGCCATGATGGAATTAAATTGCGGGCGACGTTGACCGAATTCGGACCCATTTTATTTTCCAAAATCCTGGAACTCAACGGAACCCAATCCAGCATCGTATCGATCATATTTAAATACTGTGATGACAATCAGATTCCATTGATCGACCTGGAGGATTTCAAAACTACGCTGACCTGGATGACTACGAGCGGAAAAGAATTGGTGGAAAAAGAATACGGCGCGATCCACTCTGCTTCGGTGGGGGCGATTATCCGTAAAATAATCGCTCTGGAACAACAAGGGGCGGATGTGTTTTTTGGGGCACCTTCTTATGAGGTATCCGACTTGTGTCGGGAAGATCAGGATGGAAGAGGGGTAGTGTCGGTTCTGCGATTGATGGACCTTATGGACCGTCCTCAGTTGTTCGCTACCTTTATGCTTCAGATGCTGGCAGAGATTTATTCGTCTTTCCCGGAAGAAGGTGATCTGGAGAAGCCGAAACTCATGATATTTATCGATGAGGCACATTTGATTTTTGAGAATACTTCCAAGGAACTGCTCAATCAGATCGAAACGACGGTCAAATTGATCCGTTCCAAAGGGGTGGGCGTTTTTTTTATCACCCAGAATCCGGTGGATGTTCCTGAAAGCGTTTTGAGCCAATTGGGGATGAAAATACAGCACTCTCTGCGGGCATTCACCGCCAAAGACCGGAAGGCGATCAGACTGGCCGCCCAGAATTTTCCAATATCGGAGTATTATGATGTAGCGGATTTGCTGACCAATCTCGGAACGGGGGAAGCTCTGGTGACCGTGCTCAACGAAGACGGCCGGCCCACGCCATTGGTGCGGACCATGATGCGGGCCCCGGAAAGCAGGATGGATGTGCTGACGGAATCCGAATTGAGGGCTGTGGCGGACAATTCCAGGCTGGCCCTTAAGTACGACCAGGTCATCGACAGGGATAGCGCGTATGAGATCCTGTCAGAAAAAATGGCAGAAGCGGCACATTTGGAAGCCGAAGAAAAAAAATCTTACAAAAAACCCAAACCTACGTTTTTTGAAAAAACGCTCGAACGAGCTGCCCAGCAGGTGACCAGGGATGTATCCCGCGGAATAGCGCGGTCGCTCCTGGGTGTAT
>CALEIL010000262.1 GCA_937876435.1 uncultured Bacteroidota bacterium | reverse complement strand
TTTCTCATACATACCGAAACTAAACCTTAACATATTACGTTGAGCAATTTAATTGATTGAAATAATACGGCCTAGTATGGAAATTTCAGTGACTACAAAACCACCTCGAACGATCAGGGAAGTGTACGATGCTTTGCCGGAAGGAACTTTGGCGCAGCTTATTCAAAGTCAGCTTGTAATGTCACCGGCACCCACATACGGGCATCAAAAATTAGTGGTGAGGTTATGTACCATGATCAATAACTTTTTGAATCAGTATGATATGGGGGAAGTACTTGTTGCCCCCTACGATGTGCATCTCGATGATGAGAATGTATTCCAGCCGGATATTCTTTACCTTCGAAAGGATCAATTCTCCAATATCCGGAAGGATGGTTTTCATGGAGCTCCTTCGTTGGTGATTGAGTTGCTTTCCCCCGGGACAGCACGGTATGATCAGCATCAGAAAAAAACGGTGTATGAACGTCATGGCGTCCAGGAATACTGGATTGTCAATCCGGACTCGAAAGATGTGAAAGGTTATTTTCTGGAAGAAGGTAGGTATGGGGACCCGGAAAATTATACCGGCTTGATTTCTTCGAAGTTACTGGGTGAGGAGTTTGCATTTTGAATAGCGTTCTGGCCTCCCTTCCCCTATGGTCATCGGGATGGGGAGGTAAACTTCAGAATCCGGGATTAGCACAGGAATCTTGCAGCGTGTATTTTGGGTATTGGCCGGGCAAATGAACGCAATGACCTGATAATTCGTTATATTGTAACAAAATTTCATTTCATGGATGCTTTACTGACCATGCAGCCGCCCCGAACCATCCGCGAGGTATTCGATGCCCTTCCGGAAGGGACCCGGGTGCAGCTCATCGACAATCAACTCGTCATGTCTCCTTCGCCTACATTCGACCATCAGAAAACGCTGAATGCGATCAATTTTTTGTTACTGAAACACGTAGAGCAAGAAGGAACAGGAGAAGTAATCGTTGCTCCCTACGATGTACATCTCGATGTGGAAAACATATTCCAACCGGATATTATATATTTCCCCAAAGAACAACTATACAAAATTCAAAAAGATGGTTTTCATGGAGCACCTTCGTTGGTCATAGAACTGCTTTCACCTGGTACAGCCCGTTATGACCTTCATCAGAAGAAATCTGCTTATGAACGAAGTGGCGTGCAGGAGTATTGGATCGTAGAACCCGATACAAAGGAAGTGGAAGGATATTTCCTGGAAAATGCGAAGTATGGAGACGCTGTCCGTTTGACAGGCACGATTTCGTCCAAACTGCTGGGTAAGGATTTTGTTTTCTGAGAATTTGTAGTTTTATTTTATCATATGTGATCCTGTGTTTTCATAAATCAACTTCTTGATCTGGAAGAAGAAAGTAATCGGTCACCAATTCATCAATATATCCCTTAATTTCTTCCGGTATTTTCTGCTTATCCCCGACCTGTCCGAGTGAGTCCGGTTTCCGTATCACTGCAAATAGCTTTTGGCGATCCTGAGGGCTCGAATTGGTAAATATTTTACGTAGAACGGGTAGTTGGGTCATGAAGACAGATCGATCCAACTGATCGATCCAGGAATTCAGGTGATCCAGAAAGGTCTGGTCATAAGCAATCCAAAGAATATGACCTGATAGCAATCCCTCTAGCCAATCGAGAATCAGAGATGGATCGGGTTCAGAAAAATGGCGGCTCAATAGTTTTTCTACAAATTGTGAACCGATGAGGTCTTGATCCATAGCCTGCTTCAAAGCCAAACCGTGGTAAAAGTTGGTTTGGTGATTCAAGGTGATGATTTGTAGCCAGGTGTCTGAGAAAATGTCACGGATGGATCGATACACCGGATTATTGAGAGCATACAGGACCTGGTTTAGAATTCGTCGGATGAGTTGATCGGTGTCTTCGTCCACATTAAGTATGACCATCGGGATCATCTGAGCCACCCGATCGGCTATACGTTCGATCAGAGGTCGGAGAACCGGAGATTTTTCCCACCGGATGTGGCCGTATTGATCCACATGAAGCAGCATATCCAGACTTTGCAACAACGACACGACCGAGTCGGATACGGCGTATATCTGGATAATCTGATTCCGGATCGATTCAAAAACCTCCTCAAAACCACAAAGAAAACTATCTTTCAGAGCCTCCACCAATACGTCCATTTCTTCCGCGCCATCGATGATTTTTTGGATTTTGGACCGAGCGGCGGATTCAACCGTCGTTCCGTAGGTTCCCGCCTGGACCACCGTCCATTCCGAGATGGGATCCCATTCAATATCCCAGGATTCTTTAAAGGTCCCCAATGTCCTTTGGTTGGATTCATCCAGACTGGCCAGCGGTATTTGTAAAATGCGGGTCTGGTACAGAAATCGGGAATGAGTGCGGTGCAGGTCTTTGCGCAGGTCCAGCGTTTTTTGGACTTCGGTTTGGACTTCTAAGATTTTGGACAACCGGGCATTTTTGATGCACGAGCGAAAATCCTGTTGGATGGGAATAAGATACAGCCCATCCCGTATATGACCTTTGGTGGATCCGACATACAAGTCAGGACCATATAGTTTTTTCCAATCGCTGTTTCCATCAAATACCACCGTGGTCAGCGCCTCCTCCAGTTCCGGGATGCCGATCCGGTTCTTTTTTCGGAGTTTTCGCAGTGCCTCAGCCAGTCTGAGGATTTCCAGGCTGTGCGCACTGCTGGTATTGTTCCCTTTCTGACGTATGACTGAAATGGCCCGGCCTATCCAGTGGTGGGCTGCCTCACTACCATGGCGATATAAGGCTTCGTACCAGGTGGGGTGGTGGACACCGGCACCGTAGGCGTTTGCCTGGGTGAGTCGTTCGTATGACCAGGGTATCCATATTGCTTCCGTTTTACCGGTTTTGGAATTCTTCGGCTTAGGTGATGATTTTTTTGACCCGGTGTAATGTCTGAGCGCCGGCACGTGAAATGCACCGCAGACCACGGCGATTCGTTCGTATCCCTCTTTGGTGTATTTTCTTACCTCTTGTAGCATAAAATTCTCCCGCCACTGATTTTCTTGAGAAACAGGTAAATCCTCCCGCAAGACTTCCATCAAATCTTCGATGGATCGGAAAAGGTCTTCCGTGCTTTGGTTGTTTTCGATAAAATGATCCCACCATTGTTCCAC
>CALEIL010000261.1 GCA_937876435.1 uncultured Bacteroidota bacterium | reverse complement strand
GCCCCGGACGAGATAAGTGGATTAAGTACGTTGTGGCTTCTGTTTTGGTACTCGGGCTGACCGGCCTTTATCTGATGAAAAAAGATTCGGCGGATGGCCGGTGGCTCATATACAAGGTAACGGCAAATATGATCGCAGAAGCTCCGGTCGTAGGTTGGGGATGGGATGGCTTTTCCAAAATGTACAATAATTACCAATCGGAATATTTCACGCAGGGTTTGGGCAGCGAACGGGAAAAATACCTGGCGGATAATGTATTGTATGGGTTCAATGAATTGCTCAAATTCACGACAGAAATGGGAGCCGTGGGGCTGGTATTCCTGGCCGGGATCTTCTTTTTGTTTATCCGGAAATGGAGAAGTCAGATCCAGGACTCCGGTCTCCTTCCGATCCATTACCTTGCCATGGGCGTGGTAAGTGCGTGGTGCGTATTTGGATTATTCTCCTACCCTCTTTCTATCCCGGGACTGGGGATCATTTTACCAATCACCGCAGCCGGTCTCAATACCGGATTGAGTCAAAAAAGAAAAGATGAAATCCTTTCTGATTCCAGGAACTATACGCTGGATAGAATTTCTAAAAAAATCATTTCCCCCATGCTGATCGCTGGTCTATCCGGATTTCTGATCTATTGGGTCGTACAATACAAACCGGTGGTCAGAAAATGGGTAGAAGCCAATATTCATCAGGATCAAAAACGGTACGAACCATCAATCGAACTATACCGGGAGCTCTATCCCCGGCTCGATCACGAGGGTTGGTTTTTGCAGTACGCGGGCAAATCCCTATCGTTGAATCAGCAATACGACGAAAGTGCTCAAATGCTGGAACGCGCGTTGATCTTTAGTTCGGATCCGGCCACGTTCACCACTCTCGGGTTGGATTACACCCTGCACGCTCAAAACCCATCGGATCAATCGAGAGCAGAGTCGTTGCTGTCCCACGTCAAATATATGAGTCCGTACAAATATTATCCGAGGTACCTGCTGGCGCAGCATTACTTTCACACGGATCAGATCGAAAAAGCCGTCGGGGAAGCAGAAGAGGCCATGAAGATTGTTCCAAAAATAGCATCCCCTGCCACCAATGATATGAGATTGACCATGAAACGATTGGTGGAAAATCAAACCTTTGAACCGGAAAAAACGCAGGTCCTTCGGGACCACGAATAACTTATTTTTTAATCCTTAAATTTTGACAGATGAAATTCAAAAAAAGTTTTTTAATCGGCGCGGGAGTCCTGGCCTTTTTGGCCTTGATGGTCCTGAACGTGCAATTGGTTCAAAATCCAACGGGTGGGGAAGGCATCGAATTGACCTTAGTAGAATTGTCTGCCAGTGCAGGAGGCGAAGGGATTGAAGGAGGTGGCGGAGGATCCCTTTTCGAGCTGCTTCTGAATCTGTGGTATAATTTATTGTATCTGGCTTTTGGAATCGGGGGTCCAGTCTAACCGATCAACCTGATTTTCAGGCAGTAAGCGCGGCACAGGTGCGCTGGGACCTAATATATTTTTAGTTCTCAGCGCACTAAGTGCACCAGGAACTAAGTATATCCTGGTCCCAGGTGCGCCAGGAATCCGATTTGATTCCTCAGATTCTGATCTCATTGCTCCGCCATTGAGATCAGACGGGTAAGTTGTGGATTGACATCAGACAACAGAATGACTGGTGATAGGGAGATATTGTGCCCTGATGGGAAGTCCAGCCATCCTGAGATTCTGTTGATTGTGGTCAACACCATTTTACATTCCCCTACGATATTCCGATGTGAATACGCTACGAAGGTAGCCCTGTTAATTCTTCTGATTCCCGATCTTTCCAAGGTGATTTTCCAGTGACTCCACCGTAAAAGGCTGACCGTTTTCAGGCGGAAAATCGCGCATGGACCGGACAAGCCTGGAGGAAACGCTGCGCGGTTTCATACTAAATGCATTTTTGATAAAGGAGAGAACTGCTGCAATTTCCTGATCAGAATATTCGGCATTTTCGGACAGGCCGGGCATGACCCCGGGAAATTCGTAACGCTGACCACCGATTTCCACCGGACCCTGCAAGCCATACAAAGCAATCATAACCAGCGCACTATCCTGATCCTCCAGGTAAGGAGACTGATACAGGGGAGGGGCAAGCTTGTCAATTCCTTTCCCATCCCGACCGTGGCAAACACTGCAGTTGGTTTCGAAAATAGCCAAACCGTCGTCCCGCGAAACGCGTTTGGTGCTCGCCGCCAAATACTCCCGGGTCCCCTGTATCTTTTGTTCTACTTCGGTCAAATACCCCACAAATTCCCGATCACCGGAATGCGATTTTTTCAGCAGGTCGAGCAAAAGTTCTTCTTCATCGGGATATTGGGACAATGCCATATACAAGGCAAAAGATCTGTTCTGAGAATCCAATCGCTCAAATATTCCATTGAGAAACTGAAGCTGGCCTTCCGGTTGTTCGGAAAGATAACGTGTAGCCGCCGCCAGGTAGATCAGATTTTCTTCGGACAGGAGAGTTTGATTTTCTTCGATGCGCTGGACCAGGCCCTTGAAGGCTTCAGGGCGATAAGTGGTCAGGAATTTTATGGCATGGGGAAAGTACGTTCCATCTTTTTTCAGAGCAAATTCCAATACCTCCTGCTCGTCCAGTCCACCCAATCCTTCCAGCGACCAAAACGCGTGAATAGTGACCACCGGGGATGTTTCGTCATTTTCCATTAACCGTTTCAAGGCCGGGATTAAATCCTGGCGTTCATTTTCCACGATCTGCTGCTGCGCATATATTCGTTGCCAGGAATTGGGATGTTCCAGCAATTCCAATAAGTCAGACCCAGCCTCAGGTACGGCCCTTCCAGGGTTCCCTTCCGGAAGTATCCGCAAAATCCTTCCCATATTCACTACGGTATCGAGACCTGCGTCTTCGTACTGGCGTTTCAGATAATTGGTCATATAGGTTTTGTGCTGGATAATTCCACGGTGCATATCGAGAATATAAATCCATCCGTCGGGCCCCGTGCGCAAACTGACGGGTCGGAAAGCGGGGTCTGAGGAAATGACAAATTCCGTACTGTCGTAGTATTGACGGCCCGCCACCCGGATATCTGCTTGAGTTATGGCGTTCCTTTTGATCAGATTGACTTCTGGACCACACACGAAACTGTTTTGATCAAATGCCCCGTCGTATTGATGACCGGTATAATACAAAGGACCGGAAGCTGAGGTAAAATGTCTTAGCCGATGAGTCACCGAATCCAAAACCCCATCCACGTAGCCCCTGTTGACCGGGGTAAACTGGAGGGGGTGGACATCCTGGTTTTTGACAATGGTCATGCTGATGCCCGGTGGATAGGATAGGTTTTTATTCTGGTCCATGATACCAGGTAAGAAATAATCGCCTTGAAATTGGTTGGAATTGTTGTTATAATACAACCTTCCAAATTCATCCTGGGTGATGCCCCACTGGCCTCTCGCAAAAACATTTTCCTTTTCCCACTGATGGTTACGATAACGATAGCGCGCATTTGATTTCGCATTGTAGAACCAATTGTCGACGTTGTACATCAACCCATTGGGTTGGTGTTCCACGTTCCCTCCTACGGCGTAGGCGCTGTCCACCAAAACGGGCTCACCCGGCTGATCGTTTTTTTCGATAGGAACCCACCATAGATTGGGTGGTACAGCGTATAGCAATCCCCCGTGCGCAAATGCGATCGATCTCGGCATCACCAGGTGGTCGAGGAAAATTTTTCTGGCATCCACCACTCCATTGCCATCGTGGTCTTCCAGGATAGAAATCTGACCTATAGCATCGTCTTCCTTACTTCCCGTCAGATCGGTCATATAACCCAACATTTCCACCACCCACATTCGCCCCCGGTCGTCAAAAATCATATCGACCGGCGCCACGACCTGTGGTTCTGCTGCCACAGACTGCAGATGAAAGCCATCTGCGACGTGGTAGGAACTAAGATCGATTTCTATCTCCTTACCCGACTGAGATCCTGAGGAATTGCAGGAAAAAACCACTGCGGATGCTCCAATAATCAACAACGACAGCCAGGCAATGGAAAAGTTTTGTACCATGAGAATTTTCATGTAGAGTACAGGACATTATAATACGAAGTGGAAGTGGGTGATAGCAGACTCGAACTGCTGACCCCTGCCCTGTCAAGGCAGTGCTCTAAACCAACTGAGCTAATCACCCGGTCCATATTTCAAAACGGCGGTAAATGTATAAAAAATATTGATAACACGAATTACAATCACATACTTTACAAAAAATCGTCCGCTTTTCGATAAGCCTGGATCAACTTTTGCTCGCCGGCCTTACCGCCTTCACTCAATCCATGCTCCATTCCTACTACTCCTTTGAATCCTTTTTCGTACAGATGTTTGAAGAAGTTTTGGTAATTCACCTCTCCTGTATAGGGTTCTTTCCGACCAGGATTATCTCCCACCTGGAAATACGCTATTTCATCCCAGGTCAGGTCCACGTGTTTGATCAGATTTCCTTCGTTTTTTTGCTGATGGTACGCATCAAACAAAATTTTACAGGCTGGGCTATCCACAGCCTTACATATAAGATAGGCCTGAGGTGAAAAACGGAGATACAGATCGGGTGTATCGCTGAGCGGTTCCAGCACCATAACCAGTCCGTGGGGTTCAAAAATGTCGCAGGCCTTTCTGAGTGATTCGATCACGTTGGCGGTTTGAATATCCAGAGGCAGGTGGCGTTCAAAATTTCCAGGTACTACGGTCATCCAGGTGGCGTTCACCCTTTTGGCTACCTCTACCGCCCTCCGACAGCCATCGAGGAAAATATCCTCGTATTCTTTTTTCCCTGCCGCCAGGGAATTGGCTCCATTGCCTCCCTTATCCACCACAAAAACCCCCATTTGCATATTGTTGCCCCATTACCTCGGGAAGGAATCCGTCATTCCGCCATCCACATTGATGATGTTTCCGGTACTTTTGTCGAGTATGGCAGTTACGGCAAAAACGCCATTCGCAATATCCGACGGACGAATAATTTTCTTCAGCAAATTGCGGTTGGCATAGTGCTGGGGTAGATCTTCCACCGAAATTCCATACGCTTTCGCACGGCCTTCGGCCCATTCCCCTTCCCATATTTTACTTCCGATGATAACGCCGTCCGGGTTCACGGTGTTGACCCGCACCCCGAGAGGTGCAAGTTCTGCTGCGATCAGTCGGCTCATATGCAATTGGGCGGCTTTAGCGGTGCCGTAACCTACATTATTGGGACCGGCTACCAGTCCGTTTTTGGAGGCTATATTGACAATATTCCCGCCCATATTTTGAATTTCAAAGATGTGGGCTGCGCTTCGGGAAAGCAAAAACTGACCTTTGACCAGTACGTCCTGCAGCAGATTCCAATCGGCCAGCGTTGTTTGCTGCAAGGGCTTTGAAATGGCCAGACCCGCGCTGTGGACCACGATATCTACCCCACCAAAAGCGAGGCATGCTGCATCAAAAGCTTTGGCCACATCCTTTTCGTCTGTTACATCGCAAGTGCTGTAGGCGGAAATGTCGCGACCAAATGCACCATTCGCTTCTCTGGCTCTATCCTCGCGGATGTCTGTGATAAAGACATTCGCTCCCTCGGCAGCCAGCTTTTCTGCAATAGCCTGGCCTATTCCACCTCCTCCGCCGGTGATGAAAGCGACTTTACGGGATAAGGGCTTTTCGGCCGGCATCCGCTGCAATTTGGCCTCTTCCAGCAGCCAGTATTCGATATCAAACGCTTCCTGGCGGGGTAGTGCAGTGTAGGTGGAAATGGCTTCAGAACCCCGCATCACATTAACTGCATTTACGTAAAACTCGGAAGCCACACGTGCGGTTTGTTTGTTTTTTGCAAAAGTAAACATTCCTATCCCCGGGTATAATATGACCACTGGATTGGGGTCGCGGATGG
>CALEIL010000260.1 GCA_937876435.1 uncultured Bacteroidota bacterium | reverse complement strand
TTTGTAGTAGAGTGAGAATGAAAGAAGAGGGCGATGTTTCGTCCTTACTGACTCCTGCGTCGAGAGCAATCTCGGCCTCCCTTCCTTCGTTCGACCGAGAGCATTTTTGTAATCCGATCTTCCCAGGAACTATTTCCGAATAATCATAATATGCACAAGCCGCCAAGCAAAAGCTACCCAAACCCAAACTCCCATACGGGCAGGTCTCGCTACGTCGCTTCGGTCCTAGTCTCGCCTTTGCACACCCAAACCCACACCCGTACGGAGAGTGATAGTCTACCAAACACAAATTCCGAAACACCAGGATATAGACATACCGTTAAGCAAAAGCTACCCAAACCCAAACTCCCATACGGGCAGGTCTCGCTACGTCCCTTCGGTCCTAGTCTCGCCTTTGCACACCCCAACTCACACCCGTAACCACTCTTCATTTTTCCGGATCAATTCCCCGGCGAGCTTCCAAAAACCTCTCTTTCCCGTCAACTCCTTCAGATGGGCCATGTGCCGGGCGTGATGCAGATCCGAACCCACCATATCGTATAACCCTTCCTTCATCAATTTTTCAGCCACCTTCCGGACTGATTTTCCGTAGTAATGACTCAGCGATAGCAGGTTCATCTGGAACAGGCAACCCGCTTCTTTCAATTTCAGGTAGGCTTCCCAATCGTCATGGTAATAAAAATACCGCTCCGGGTGGGCTAACACCGGGCGGTATCCGGCGACCTGCAATTCCGCCAGAGCGGAATACAGATGCAGGGGCGGGGCGATGTACGACATCTCGACGAGCACAAGATTCCCGCTCAGCGGCAACAAATCCCGTTCCCGGATCAGATTCATAATCCCGCCGTCGATCATATATTCCGCCGCGGCGGTGATCCGCACCTCACCGGCGTAACGCTCGTCCACAACCTTTCCGAAAGCTTCCAACGAAAACCGGATCTGATCCGACGTATTGTTCCACACGCCTTCCATGACGTGGGGGGTGCACACGAACCGCCGGATCCCCAGTCCTACCATCTCGTCCAGTAGGGACAACGAATCTTCCAGACTCGCGGCACCATCATCCAGGCCGGGAAGGATATGGGAATGGAGATCCGCATACCGGGCGGGAAACACAGCACCCGCCCCGCGTCGGTCTTCCTTTCTTCGGAACCAGTTTTTCATAGGCGTTCGCCGGATTGATTCATGCATTGCAATAATACATCAATTCGCCCAATCTCACGAATCTTCCCTTTCTCTTTGCCAGGACAAATTTATCAGCCACAAGGCGCAGTCCTTATCCCCGGGTAAAATAGCGATCGTTTTTCCACGGTCGATATCCGTAGGTTAAGGCATCTACCTGCATTCCGCCACCAATATATCAGGCTGAAGATTAAATTATCAGCTTCCGCAGATAAGGCGTATTTTATTACGACAATAACGCTTTGCCCCATTCTAAATACCCCTTTCGGCCCATTTTGAAGTCAAAAAACAAATTTGATATTTTTATAAAATAAAAAGGGGGCCCGGAGCGATCTTTCCTCCTTACTTCCATTCAAAATCCCCTTCTTCCACCGACCAGTTGTTGCCAAAAAATCCCGCACATTTTACCGCCGCGTTGCCCCGTGTCAGTACTTCTTCGTCAAATAACAGAAAGTCGGGGAACGTAGTACCGTTTTCCAGATAGGCGTTGTCAAATGCGGCCTTCATTCCGGGCTTTCCCGTGGATGACACCACGCCGACGCTGGCCAGATCACTATCGGGCCGGGGATAGATAAAATACGTTCCCCATTGGTCTCCGGACACGGCGACTTCCCCGATCCGGGCCTGTCCATCGGAGATCTGGATAGGACAATCCGCCAGGAGCGGATTCCAGGCTGCGTTGTTGTCTTTGTTCCCGTATAGGATCACGTTGCGGTCGGGATAGTCGGCCGGATCAAATTCGACATCGCTGATCACCGGAATGCTTCCGTTGGCCCGGTACCAGAACTTCTGCGCATCGAACGAAGCCCGGTTGTAATACCAGGTATCTTCGTCCTCATCGCCGCCGGTGGCGTAGACCAGGACCACGCCATGGCGGAACGCGTCCTTGAATCCGCCATTTCGGTGCGGCCCTTTTTCGTCCCTTGGGAATGGATCGGTCCACCGCCATTGCCCATCAGATTTTCGCAGAAAAACCTTTTCTCCGGCACCCGGCAGATCGAGGACCTGGCCATCGATCACCCATCCGGCCGGCGAAGCGCCCATGGCCCGGACATCGATCGTCAGCGCGGCTACATTTCCGGTGGTGATACGCAAACTGTCCTTCCGGGTTACCTCGATGTGGCTGATTTCCAGGGGCACATCTTGTTGATGGATTTCCACAAAATGAGAACGGGAGGAGACACCTGGCGACGCGGTGTAAAACTCAAAACCGTCGACCTCGCTGTCCAGCGGGATGGTTCTCCGTTTGAAAAAATCAAAGATCGGCGGCCAGTCGACGCTGTGGTCTCCGTACCAGTGCGTGCCGTCCGGATATTCGTAGTACGTAAAATCGGGATGAAACCGACCCAACCGGGCTCTCATTTCCTGCGCGAGATAAGTGGGTACGACGTTGTCTTTTTCACCGTGCAGGATATACACGCCGGACTGGAGATAATTGCGGATCAGCTTGAGGGTTCGGGACGGATTTCCGGCTCTCAGGATGGTTTGTTCCACCGGAGAGGGGACGTCTTTCAGCAACATTCTTTCCACGGTTTTGCGGGATATGCCCCAACTTTCCAGTAATTCCGGTTCGTTCCGCAATCTCCTCTGTATAAAGCCATTCCGGTATTCCAGCAGATCAGGGTACCCGGCGCAGGGCGCGATAGCGGCGAACTGGTCCGGATAGGTGGCGCCGAGGTACCAGGTTCCGTGGCCGCCCATGGAGTGACCGGTCAGGTATATTTTTTGCGGATCAGGCTGGTAAACGTTTTTGGCTTCCTGCAGGACTTCCATCGCGTCGATCCGTCCCCAGTCTTCCCACGCAAATCCAAATGGTCGGCGGTTGGTGGGGGCGATCAGGGTCCCCCAGTCCTTTTTATCGTAGGCATTGGCCTGGTTGACGGCTTCTACAGAAGCTCCGTGGACCGAGAGAAAAAGAGCCTGGCTGTCCCGTGGGGTACCCGTGCTGGGTGCTACGCTGTAATACTGGAGGCTGCGACGGGGATTGGCGAGGCGACGGTTATTGACTTGCTGCAGGAAGGTGCGTTTGTGGTGATTGTCGTGCGACCTGATGGTAATGGTCGTCGTAAGGGAGGATACGATCCGTCCGCGGTCGTCCAGAAGTTCCAGGACCAATTCCTGGTCTCCCGCTTCAAAACCCGGGTGGAAGGGTATGTTAAACGCCTTCTTCTGGACCTGTCGGGGTGAAACGTCGCCCACCGGGGTATTCATCGTCTGGTTATCCAGCCGGCACCGGATGGTATAGCCTGAAATTTTCTCTTCCGTGGAATTGAGTATTCTCACGGCTCCGATGTATCGTCTGTTGCTTTCTTCAACGAGCAGATCGGGAAGGAGCAAATCCCGGGCAGTCAGGATGACGGCATCGTGAGGCCGGATCAGGCGGGCGCGCATCCTGGAAAAACGACCGGGCGACAGGACGAAGGTGTTGATCCCCTGGTGCATCCGCACCGGGATCAGGCTCCACCCAAAATCGTAGTGATCCCCTTCTTGCGGGAGACCATTGATGAGGACCTGGGTGTGCCCGGATCCTTCAAATATCAGCGTCTCCTCTCGCGGGGAGTCGTATTCCAGGTAGAGGTAGCCGGATCTGAGAATCCGGTCGTTGAACGTATGACTACTATCGGTTTGGATAGCTTGCCACCTCATCTCATGGCCGAGGTAGTCCACATCAAACACCTCGTTTTCTGCAACTCTTTGCTCCGGGTGGGTGAGGAATTTTTTGAACACAGGATTCAGCGGAAAGCTGGCCGAGCGATCATCGAGGATTACCAGGGGAAGAACCAGCCCCTCATCAAACACCTGAACCAATTCGCCTTCGCGGATTTCGTCGATCTTTTCCTTACCGAAATATTCGACTATGTTCCCCGTTTTTTCCTGGCCTGCAGCCGGGGCGAGAGGAAGTATAAACAGAAGGACGCTTAGAATCAGAAGGGTCGTGAATGGGTGTTTCATAGTTGAATTTTGAATGAGAGGATGGTGCGCGGAGCGCCCCATCCAGTTGGATCATGGTCCGCTGAGCGGCCCATGAGTTTGTCGGCTACGCCGGTTTGTGCGCTTCGCGCGTTTGGTTGAGATCCCGGCCTCAGAGGTAATCC
>CALEIL010000259.1 GCA_937876435.1 uncultured Bacteroidota bacterium | reverse complement strand
CGAACCCTTCAACAATGGCAGGATATAGAAAGGATGGCTCCTTCAAAGGTGCTGGTCAATTACCGATTTCAGATGGGACTGATCCGAGCGTACTTTGATGCTTATCAATACCGTCGTCTGGTGTACGAGACTGAATTGGAAAAACAGGCCAGGGATATCTTATCTACTGTAAAAATGGGAACATCCATTCAGGCCTTAGAAGAAGCCGAAGAAATGTTGATGCGAGCAAGGAAGTATCCCGTGGCATCGGAGTGGAGAGAGCGTTGCATCGCCCTGGCCGATTCTCTTTACCGCAGTATCGGAGCCCAATTGACCGTTGAGAAGCATGGTGCTGCCCCCGGACGGGGAAATTTTATCGATAATATTGACCTGCCTTTGAATGATGCCGCGTGGTTGATCGATCGATTCGCAGACATCAGACAAATGGGAAATGAAACCGATCGAATGACCGAAATCGAGCAGCTACTTCATCGAACCGATCCCGGACCAGGGGGATATTACGATAATTTTGGTTCCCATCGAAGTTGGGCAAAAGTGAAATCGCAGGTAAATGAGAAAAACGACCCTGGTAGCCTGGTGTCTCCCCGGGTTAGTTTTGGCATTGGACTACAGGGAGAAGAATGGGTGCATGAGGTCACGGCAAAAGGTTTTGAAGGGCAATCTTCACCAATGGCCTGGATGAATCAGGTGACGGCACTATTTGACCAACCGCTGAACATAGCGTACGATCACCTGGATCCCCAAAGTATGTATATCATCCGGGTAGCTTACACGGGACGATTCAGATCCAGAATGAAAATGGAAGCCGATGACATCCTGATACATGATTTTATAGAAACAGGTATACAGCCCATCTATGAATTTCGGGTGCCTAAAGAAGCTTTATCGGATGGGAAAGTAACGTTTAAATGGACGTGCGGTGAAGGTGAGCGAGGCGCGCAGGTTTCGGAGATCTGGTTGATGAAAGAGCGTGGTGATGCGGATCATGAATGATCCAATTACAGCCTTCAAATGGCCATGGTTTTCCTGATGCGCGGCTCAATCTATGTAGTAATCCAGCGAAGCTACCACGCGGGCGATTTTGTCCTTGTAAAATTCGTGTGATTCCTCGATTCGGTTCCCCGGTAACAAGACGATGATCCCTTGATTGGCATATTTGATGTCCCCTACTTTGGCCCCTGAGTTTTCGGCAAACTGCTGGGCTGAGACCAGCGCGGCTTTGGTGGCATCCGCCAGAAGTTCGGGCTTTATATCATTGACACCGGTAAAGTAAAACCTGGGTCGGTTGGACCAGCGATCACCGCTGAGAAATACGCCCTGGTCAAGTAATTCGGTCGTGAGCCCGGAGACTTCCTCGAGGAGGTCTACCTTTTCGGTTTGAAGGCTCACCCGGACCGCGCCATTGAATGGGGGTTGACCTTGCTGGTAATAATTGCGCGTCACCGACACGTCTTCTATTTTTATCTCGGCCGAACTAAATCCTTTCCCCTGTAGCCAGTTGGATATCGTCTGAGCCTGGCTGTTGACTTCTTGCTTTACGGTCTCAAAGGAAGGTCCGTCGATCCGGCTTTCCAGCGTCCAGGAGGCCAGTGTGGCTTTGACATCCATTTCAGCCAATCCTTTGACACTGACGTATCGATTTGAAAACCGGCTTTCATAAAATTTGTTTCCAAAGATAAGACTGGCGACTACAAGCGCAATCCTCAGTATAAGGGCTGCAGGGATGAAATTTCGACTCATATTTTCAGTAAGTTTGTTATAACATTAATTGTGCTTGGAACGAATTGGTTCAAAACGATGGTATGAATTTAAGGAATATATTTTTGAGACGCGTGGCGCAGACCAGTCCCGAACCTATGGGATTGGAAATTGTGGCTTCGGAGGGCCTTTATCTGATCGATAAAAATGGAAAAAGATACATGGATCTGATCAGTGGGATAGGCGTCAGTGTCCTGGGGCACCAGCATCCGGCTGTGGTGAGGGCTGTAAAGGATCAGGCTGGCCGGTATATGCACACCCTGGTGTACGGTGAATTTATTCTATCGCCCCAAGTCCTGTACGCCCAAAAACTGACAGAGCAACTGGATCCCGCGCTCAACAGTGTCTATTTCGTCAATTCAGGTGCGGAGGCCACGGAAGGAGCGATCAAACTCGCTCGTCGTTTTACCGGCCGCCATGAAACAGTGAGCTGCTACCAAGCTTATCATGGCAGTACCACCGGTGCCATGGCCCTGAACAGCGATCATTATTTTACCCGTCCTTACAGACCCCTGATGCCAGGCGTGAGACATATTCATTTCAATAATGCAGCTGACCTGGATACGATCACAGAAAATACCGCGGTGGTTATCGTCGAACCCGTTCAGGCAGAAAGGGGAGTTTATATCCCAGATGATGAATATTTGATGCTGTTGAGACAACGAACAAAAGAAACGGGAACTCTGCTGTGTTTTGATGAGATCCAAACGGGTTTCGGAAGAACAGGCCATTTATTTGCCTATCAAAAATACGGGGTAGTGCCCGACATTATCCTCCTGGCGAAAGGCATGGGCGGTGGAATGCCCATCGGAGCCTTTATCAGCGATCAAAAACTGATGGATGCATTTACCCACCATCCTGTCCTCGGTCATATCACTACTTTTGGCGGGCACCCTGTCAATTGCGCTGCGGCACTGGCCACCCTGGAAACCCTGCTCAACAGCCACTTAATCGAGGAAGTCCCCGAAAAGGAGAATATTTTGAGAACCAAATTCATTCACCGGCATATCCGGGAATTGAGAACCGCAGGTCTGTGGGCGGCGATCGAGGTAGAATCTCCGGAAATGCTTCACACCATCATCGCCCGATGTCTGGACGCGGGTATGATTCTCGATTGGTTTTTATTCAATGAAAAAAGCATACGCATGGCTCCGCCACTGACTATTACGGTACAGGAACTAGAAGAAGTCTGTGAAAAAATCGTTGAAATACTGGATGCTATTTAATCGTCATCGTCGTCATAGTCGTCTGACCCGGAATCGATGTCGTTCATTTCCATGTCATCATCGAAGAAATCGTCGTCATCGTCATCATCGTCGTCGATGGTGATTTTGGGTTGTTTTTTGACTTTTTCCGGATTTAGTGGGGTCTTTTTGACGATTTTACTGATGACCTCCCGTTTCCTTACGTAGGGGAGTTTAGGCACCCGGTGCTTTTTCTTTTCCTGCTCTTTGGCCTGTTCTTCGGTCTTGACCGTGAGGGACTTGGTCGTAGTAGGAACCGCACGCAATCGTTCGATCGGAATAAGGCTTCCGGAAATCACACAAATTCCGTAGGTTTTATTTCTTATTCTTACCAGGGCATTATCGAGATCCTGGATATATTTTCGCTGGCGGATGGCCATAGTGTTCAGCAGCTCCATATCTGTATTGAAGCCAGAGTCATCTACCCAGTCACCCCCGTGCTCATCACCACCGTTTTCGGTGATTTCATAGATTTGTTCTTTGATTTTTTCCAGTTGAGCCTGAGCTTTCCCCAACCGGTCCTCTATGATGGCTTTGAATTCGTCCAACTCCTGGTCAGAGTAGCGACTCCGTACATGTTCTTCTGCCATAATTATCTGAGTATTATATATTTTCTAATTAGCTTTGCAAATATGTAATATTCTTTTGTAATAAAAAGTTCACGCGCCAGATAAATTTTTAAGACCCATGCCTTTTCTAATAAATGCTTTAAAACTGGTATTATTACTTTTTCTGATAAATGAATCCGCCATGATCTGGGGAATCCTGCCCGATACCATCACTTCCCATCGTGGTTTTCAGATAATTTCCCGGGTGGTTATCTATCTTTTGTCGGTTGACCTGGGGTATCGGATCACGGTCTGGTTGTATAAGAGACGGAAAGGTATTCGCCCGGATCGAAACGATAACGTAACGCTTGGCATCAAAAATCTTTTTTACATTCTGCAGGCCGGAGGAGTCCTGCTGATTGGTCTGGCGATATTTGGCGTTGATTACCGTACATTTTTTACTTCCATCAGCATCGTGGCTGCGGCCATAGCCATCGTATCCAAGGATTACATCGTGGATATCGTCAGCGGGATTTTGCTCAGTTTTTCGTCGTATATCAAGACGGACGATTATATCAAGACCGGAGAAAATAGCGGGAAGGTGATCGACATGACGTTGAGTAAAATTCTACTTCTCAATGATGATGATGACATCATCGCGGTACCCAATAACAAGGCTTTCGCCAATGAAATAGTGAACTACACCCGGAAAGCCAGCAAGAAGGTATCCATCGAGTTTCAGTTGAAACTGGTTTCGCTCCGGACGATCGAGGAGTTGGAAAATTCTTTGATTCAGGTTTTGGATGAATTTGAGCCGTATATCGATGGGGAAAGCTATTATTTGCGCATTGAGGAAATCAACGCCGACAGTATTTCCCTGAAATTTCAATACATTCTCAAAAGGATGAATCGCACGATCGAAAAAGAGATCCGGAAAAAGACCGTACGCCGGGTAGTCAATTTTGTGAAGGAAAACGCCATTCATACAGCGGAAGATAATTCTTAGTTCGGGGTGGTAAAAACTAAACGCGTGCCAGCACCTATCAGCGTTGGTTTCTGACGGAGCGGTGAGTGACTTAACCGCTGATCATCCAGGTTTGTGATATGTGAAGCAGATATTTCCATAAATCTAATTTTTATTATTCGAATGGAATCAATAGCTACGTACACAAGTATTAACACATATAACTTCATATTAAGTTGAAATTCAAAATCTTGGATTTTGTACTAAATCGTTGTACTTTGCGACTCAAAATCGAAATTCATAGATTGCCCCATATGTTTTAACATTCTCAACTATTTTATAAATTAAGGCGAAAAAATTGGAATTGCTATACCGTAATGATGGAAGAAAGAAACTATAATACAGCTTTTTTTACACTTGAAAGTTTGGAAATGACGCTCAACCTCTCCACCATGCTAAAGGGGTTTGTTGCCTTATTTCTACTGGCCGTTATTGTCACTTTTGATAAATATGACTACGGAATTTTAATCCTGCAAATCGGATTGATCACATCTCTATTGATCTTTTTGGCGTATCAAAAAACGTATTTTAATTCCGGCATGGTTACGTTCAAACCAGGACATTGGATCGCGCTGTTGTTCTATTTGGGTTTGTTGTTCCATGATTTGTCTTTGAGTTCAGGGTATATGAGCATCTTCGATCTTGACCTGCAGCAATTCAGTTACATCTTTACCTTTGTCTTAATCAGCGGCACCATGGTTTGGTCGATCCCGCGGACGATCTCCCATCTCCCCCTCATGCCACGTCACGACGCGAACTTGATTTCTATTTTGATCGCGGTCATGATGGGCTTGCTGATCATCAGTATCGTCAAAATAAGTTTGTATTATATTCCAAGAACCGGGTATAATATGTCTCTGGATTTCATCCTCTTTTTGGTCATGGGCATCCTCTTCTATGCGACGGTACATCATCTGATCCTTTGTCTGAGAGATCAATCTGCTGCGAGGTCAGGAAAAAGCGAAATGGAGAAAGCACCGATGGCAGGTCATCCTTTGCCTTGGACACCCATCGCTGATCTTCGGGAAATCCTCGAAATGGTAACGAAGATAGAACATGAATTGGAGATCCAAAAACTGTATTTAAATCCCTCCGTATCGCTGGATGTATTATCCGAAAGGACGGGAATCCCAAAGCATAAATTATCCCAAATTTTCAACACCTATTTCAACAAGGGATTTTATCAGATGATTGGTGAATACCGAATACGATATGCGATGAAAATATTGTACAACGACCAGAATACGTCGATGGATGGATTATCGGATATCTGTGGGTTTAACTCCAAAACCACGTTTTACAAATATTTCAAGCAGGTTAATGGCTGCACTCCAAATGAATTTGTCCGGAATTTGGATACGGGGAATTTTAACTCAAATAATAACATAGAGCCCTGATTATAAGGGTTATTATCCGCCGTATTTATGATTGCACTTAAAATTTTAATCGGTCTTGATATTGTATTAGCTGTCTTAATTCTGATCGCATTTTTGGGAGTGCCGTCCCGGAACAGAACCCCGTCTAACCGGATTTTAATTTATTTTACTGCATTTCTACTTTACCACTTGACCTACGTATTATTCAGTAAAATATATTTCCCGGCGGGAGGCTGGGTCGAGAATTCTGCCCCATTTGGATTGGCGTATGGTCCGATGGCGTATTTTATGACCAGGTCGTTTACCCAAATGAAGGGGATATACAAACGCGACTATTGGCATTTTGCCCCCTACCTGGTTTTTTGGTTTTTTCACGTTGCGATCCTGGTCATCGGAGTGGATTACGGATCATCGTTCGCTCAAGTATATATGCGTATTCTATACAGCCTTATCGGTATATTATTTTTGGTTTATGGTGTGTGGTCGTGGAAGTTGTTGAAAAATAATGGTATACAAAGAAAAGTCTCCTATTATTTGATTGTGATCACAGGGATTTCCTGCGTGCTCTTTTTTGGGGTCGCGTTTCTTCATTCACAAATTAGTAAAGACGGTCCGATGCCCGAAGCCCAAAAAGATGCAGGAGGAGTAATGATCTATTCGTTTACTCTCATTCTGGAGTTAATGGTCCTACTCCATGTAAATACGCTAAGAAAGTCTCGAGCCGGAGAGATTCAGCTTCCTACTTCTCCATCAAAAGATCCTTCACCTGCCAGTTTTCCAGCCAGCGAAATTCCTGTCACCTCCCAACGTTATGAAAAATCCGGATTATCCGACCACGATTTGGATCGGTATGAAAGGGTTCTCGATAAAATCATGGCAGAAAGAAAACTCTGGGCAGATTCGGAAATGAAGCTAAAAGTACTTTCCAGCGAGAGCAATATCCCGACTCACCATCTTACTCAATTACTGAACACCCGGAAAGGGCAGAATTTTAACGAATACATCAATTCGATGCGCGTAGAGGTGTCTTGCGGGATGCTCGATCAGGGGAAGGGAGATTCGTCCATAGAGGAAATTGGGTACCGCTGTGGTTTCAATTCCAAGACAACTTTTTACCGGTGGTTTAAAAAATTAAAAGGTATGAGTCCTTCTGAATACCAAATGAAGCACAGCAATTGATTCCCGGGAAATTATTCCCGTGATGTCCCCCGTCTGTGACAATTTTTTTTCTGCCATTTCAACCCCATCATTCAATGGTCTGGATTCACTTTTGAAATCCAAACCCACGGAGCAATCCCGGATTCTATTTTGTGGTTCAATTTCCAAGTTTAGCGATAAAAATCGTCCGTGCCATTAAAATGAAACCCGTAAATCCATTCCGTTTTTCCACTTTTTTAGCGAGCCATAATTTCGTTTCCGTTTTCGGAATTTTGGGTATATGTAGACGTCCGATTATATCATTTTATATGATGATGAATTTCGAATAACCGGCAGTGGTGGACGAACAACATTTCGGCCAGAGTGCTAGCTAGTGGGCTAATACATTGACTTCAGGTTAATTTCCAGACCCTTGTTAATATGGGGTATTGGACCATACGGTGACATTAAATTGATATCTAGTCAAAATTTCATTTCCGCTAAAAATCCTGAATCCGGTCTGAGTTTCATTTTAATGAGCGGTAGTACGTCCCACGAACACGCCATCCGGGGAATAATACATTAAATCATATTTGCATATGAATCCGGGCCAGTCCAGGGCTGATAAAATAGATCATATCGCCCGGGCTGGAGCAATAAAATCTGGTCGATAGATGCTAATCCAGTCCTTTTACGATCCCCGGTATTCAGACGAAACTACTTGAAACATTATAATGCCGATTTATGAAACTAAGAATTACAACACTTACATTTCTATTTCTATCTTGTCTTGGCTCTGCCCTGTTTTCCCAGGTGACATTTGGAGATACTCAGGACCCGCAGGACATCAACGTATGTGAGGCCGACAGTCTGAGTTTCTTCAGAGTGGACTTCACTTCTTCCATTGCCGTGGATTCCATTACCATCAGGATGCCTTCAGGTGTGGGGTATGTTCCGGGATCAGTCACTGTGCTGTCCGGGACGACCGGATTATCATTAAGTGATCTTGAAGTAAGTAATCCCTCCAGACCGGTTTTTGCTTTCAATTTCACAGATCCTGTCACATCCGGCGACTTTATAGAATTTTCCATTTCCAAAATTGGACAATGTGATGCGGTAGTGTTTTCTGGAGGAGGAGATCTGGCCTATGATACCATTGGTGTATGGACAGATAATCAGGTAGCGGAGGACGTGACCTCTAACTACAATATCAATTATCCATCTTTATTCACGTCGTACGTTTTCAGTAATGATACCATTGTCCACGATCTTCCTTCTGATGTGTGCCGGGATATCCGGATTGTGAATGGAGGTACCGGGTATATATCCAAAATCCAACATGAGGTCAGTCCGGGGAGTGACCTTCAAAATTATGAATTGAGGTATGGAGGTACATTGCTCGAACCGGTATCCTCGACCGGTGGTACACTCACCTACGAATTTGATCTCACTGTAGCACCATTCGCAGGAACTTTCGGAGAAGAAGATACCATTCTTCAGAATGGAGAATCTATCATTTTCCAGGAATGTTTTACGGTGAATTCATGCAATTTTTCGGATGGGGAAGTGACTCATCAGAGTTTTTGGGGTTGCGGGGGAGAGATTTGCCAGATGGGCAATGTGATCTCTGGTAGTGTGGATCTGGTCTTCTCTCAACCAGATTTGAATTCTGACATTGATTCTCTCGACAATATCGTGTGTATGGATGGAATGGATAGAGGATACATCCGCATGAGAGTCTGGAATGAGGGCATAGGTCCATCCGTACTCAATCGAATCGCTTTGCGTGCTAATGGATCCAATACATCTCTGGATATAAGCGGATTTAGCATAGTGGATGAAGATGGTGTGGATATCAGTAGTTTTTTCCCGAATATAGAATCCAGTAATGGGGCATCGTGTGGTTCAAACATAGACGAATACACTCTGTCTAACGGTGATTTTGAAAGTTCTTATCAATTATTCCCCGACGATACGGTCTATGTCGTGATGCAATATGTGCTCTGTTGTCCTGGTTCCGAAACCTGTGGTTCCTATACGCTGTCCAATCCATTTGTAGAGTTGCGAGGTACAGATCTATGTGGCCAGAATTCCCAAAATCAAAGTCGATCAGCAGGCACCGGTGGAACGGCCTCTGCAGCCGACCCCATCGTAACGGGTAATTCCGTTCTATCGGACGGACAGGTGTCCGAATTCTGTGCGGAATACCCCAATTATCAATTTCTCGATGTGGGTGACGCCGATAGCAGTTTCGTGACCTTTATGGTAGAATTACCGGAAGATGGTGGTTTGGTTTTTAATGACCCAATGAGTTCTACGTTTGAGATCGGAGGAAATTCTATTCCAATTGAATCTTCTATGGTAGTAGGGGGCTCCTTGTTAGTTCACGTCTTACTTTCTGATATAGAGGGTCAACCCAATGCTCCGATAAAAGTGTGCTTTGAGGTGATGGCCGTATGTGCGGATGGACCTGGAGGTGCTGCTTCATTGAATCTGGGTCAATCGACCAGTATCGATTGTGATCCGCTTTGCTTTATCAAGCTCAATTGCAGCAGCCACGATGTTCTTTTGCTCGGTTGTGGTCCAGGCGATTGTGATGTAACCGGTGGGGGAGCGATCAATTCGTACAGCGTGGATCGGATATCGTACGGTTATGTAGATGTGGGGGATGATCGGAACTGGGATAACTTTGTCCGGGCAGATGTGTCGGATATCAATGTAAAAAGAGCCATGGTGGGCGATACGATTCGCCATTTATCTGAACTTGGGTTTAATCCAGGAAGTATTGTATCCTGGGAGGGGGGATTTTATCGTGAAACATATACCGCAGATTGGCAGGACAAACTCTGTCCGGACACCGCCTGGGTGGAGATCATAAGCGGAGGTAATACCTATACAGTAGGAGGCCTGGTACCAGTTTCTATCCAGAATGGTTTTGAATATGATCTGTCTGTGGCTGCTTTATCAGGCTTGCCGGGAGGAAACACATTGCCTATGGGCTTTGAATTCTCCTCATCGGACATCCTGAACCTCGTTGCTCAGTACGCATTTTGTAAAGAGAATGCACCCGAGTGGTTGAGCATAGAGCCCGGAGTATACAGACCGGACAGAGAACAACAGAATGTGATCTTTACTGGTAACTTCCAGGCAATACCCGCCGGTGGTGGTGACCCGATCGGATGTAACGAGGCCTACGATGAAATGCTCTTCCTCGGAGCCGCTTTGTCGGTCGATATCAGAAATGGTGGTTTTTCTGGGAGCGGATGCGACAGGGATTTCCGGTATTTAATAGAAATCGAACAGAATATCGGTGGTGTCCTCAGTGGCTATACCGGTACCTTTGATTTTTTCCCCAACGAGTTTCGTCCATTGTATATACCAGACAGCATTGTAGTGCAAAAACCGGTAGATGTGGCATTCAAAAATGCCTGGTTAGTGACACAACAGGTCGAAAATGTGCCCCCACCTCCCCACAACGCTGAGCAAAACGAAACCATACCTTCCTCTCTGATAAGCGAGAACGCCACTGAAATTATTTTAAAAGTGAGGGATGTTCACGACGCCTTTGGCGGGAGTGTGTTCCCATACGAAGAAGAAAATGCTGATCTGAGGTATTATATCTCTTTCCAACGGTCCTGTGAATCACCTCTGTCCGTCACCACTGATTTATCGATAGCCTATACCACGGATCTTTGCCCTGGTGATGATTTTGAAACCGAGCGATTGGATCTAACCACCGGAACCAATTCGGATCTGTATAACATTGACTACACCCAAAGCCCAGTAACCAGACCAGCTAATAACGACAACACCTGTTTTGATCTACAGATAAGACCCAGGGGAGGTAATCTGAGCTTTTCCTGGCTGGAATTTCCGGAGAACGAAAACGTGACTATTCTTTCCGTGTCAGAAGGGGGGAGTGTTCTTACGCCGGATGCCAATGGGCTTTATCTGTTGGGTGCACACGGTGGCAATGACACGAGAACCATTACGATTTGTGCAGATTTGAATGGTTGCAATGATGGGGTATTTGAGGTATTGCATGGATGGTCTTGTAATGGTTATCCTGGTGAAACCATGAGCGAAGAAACGTGTACCTATGAAACGTTGCAATATACCATTGAGACGGTTGTTTCAGAATTGCAGTTTAATTTGGTCACTCAGCCAAACAATTCAACGCCCGGTAATACACCTGATTTCTGCGCTCCATTGTTATACGAACTGGTCGTGAACTCAGCCAATGCAGGATCCGTTATCAATCCCCGAATAGAGATTACTCTGCCGGTTGGATTTGAGATAAATAATATCACAGGTCAGTATCCCAATGGAACTACCGCAGAAACGATGCCCTATACTATTTCCGGTGATACCCTTATAGTGGATTTGACCGATCACCCATCTATGGTACACGACAGCTTGCCCGGTACTGCCACCGATGTGACTCCCGCAAATCGTCAGGTCAGGCTGCAGATTTATGGTCAAACAAACTGCGATTTCCGTTCCGGGTCGCGATTGTTTTTCACCTCTTATGGGGAGAGGCCTTGCGGTGGACCTGTGACTGGGAATGGCATCCGAAGAGCCAGTAACCGACTTTTCATCAATGAGCTTAGTCCGTACACAATCAACCCCAATTTTGAAATTGTGGCAGATCAGGGGGTCACCTGTGCAGTAGCCACCCCGGTCAATGTTTCATTTGAGGTCGAAGGGGGTGATTTTACCGGCCTGGACTCGGGTCGGATCATACTTTCGCCCGGCCTTGAGTTTGTGACAGGAAGTTTGGTGTGCAATAGTGTGATGGTCGCTTGCCCGGTCATCGATCGGATAGAAGAGGATCCCAATAATCCCGGAGGAAGTTTTGTCTATTATTCGTACGATGGAAATGTGGTGCAGGAAGGTGAGACTATTGATTTTACGTTTGATGTCATGGCGCAGGAATCGACTTCCTGTGGTCAGATGGTCAATATTCAACTTGAGAATTTTGTCACCATCGAAGGTCTTACCTGTGAAGGGATGGCTTGCGAAGAGGGAGTGACTGGGATCACTGGCGTAGACACGGTAGAAATGGAGGTGATTCATCCCATCCTGGATTTTAGTAATGTAGTAGGTAATACCGTGACAGGATCGGATTATCTGGAATATACCGGTACGGTTACTCTTGACCAAAAGGATTTGTCCGCCAGCGACAGCTTATACGTGTACGTGTATTGCGCTGATGGGATGGAAAATCCGACCGTCCTGGTCGATTCAATCCTGTTTCACGGCCCAGTACAGGTGGGAAATACGATCGATTTTACCGGATATATTCCGGTGACCGCCTGCGATCTTCAGAATGGATTGGTTTTTTCAGTGGAACCTATCAAAGGATGTTTGTGTACGGATCCCCTGTCCTTCCTGCCATTTAATGAAATCGAAGAAGTGACCAGGGAATTTGATCTGGCACTAAGAAAGACCGTGAGCCAGCCAATGGATCTGAGGTACGGCGATACGCTGGCCTTTGATATACAGGTTTTGAATCAGGGTGATGTGTGGGCCGATTCATTTGAGATCGTCGATTACATACCGGCCGGATTGAAATACGTGGATGGTATCAACAACCCACTCGGATGGGTGAACGCAGCAGGGAAGGCAAAACGATGGATACAAGGACCACTCCAGCCGGGAGAGGACACCACCGTGCAAATATTCCTAAGCCTGGAATACAATACTGCTCCGGACGCCTACTTGAATTACGCTGAAATCAGTCAACATGAGAACCCGATCGATGCGGATGATATTGATTCCACACCGGACGACGACCCTGATAATGATGCGGGTGGAAAGCCTGACAGTCCATCGGACGATTCAGTGGATGGGGACGGTTCCGGCAGTCCGGGAGATGAGGACCCGGGCATAGACGAAGACGATCACGATCCGGCCCTGGTCAGGGTGGCCGACCTGGCACTTCGTAAAGTGATGAACGAGAATACGCCTGGGCCCTATGTCTATGGCGATACCCTCCTCATGAATATCGAATTGATCAACCAGGGGAATGTGCCGGTCCACTATATAGAAGTGACCGATTACTTACCTGCAGGTTTCACATTTATTGATGACGCAATGGCCAATCCGAATTGGGATGGTACTGATCCGTCCAATCCGGTTTATACATGGATGGGGGATACCCTATTCCACGCTGAGACGGATACTATTCACATCAAGGTGATTCTGAGTATGGTAGATTCGCCGGATTCCAGTTCCTGGACCAATTACAGTGAAATCAGTCTGGCGAGGGATATCTCTGATGTGGAGATCAACGATATCGACAGTGAAGCTGACAATAATCCCGACAACGATCCGGGAGGTCAACCCGACAGCCCGGCAGACAACTATGTCGATGGGGATGGTACGGGGAATCCGGGCGATGGAGTGCCGGAAACCGATGAGGATGACCACGATCCTTTGCGCGTAGAGGTGTATGATCTGGCTCTGCGCAAGGTGATCAGTACCAACAATTCACTGCCATTTGCTTACAATGACACCGCTATATTTGACATTACGGTGTTCAATCAGGGAAATGAACCGGTACAAAATATAGATGTCACGGACTATGTGCCCACTAATACAGAATTTGCATCCTTGCATGCAGAAAATTCCGACTGGGATAGTACTGATCCGGACAATCCGGTTTTTACTATTCCTGGACCCCTGTTACCGGGTATAGATACGACCATCAGTATTGCTTTAATATTGAGACAGGAAGCTGGTGTGAACAACTGGGTCAATTATGCCGAAATCAGCCGTTTTGAAGACCTGGATGGCAATGAACCGGAGGATATTGATAGCACACCGGACGACGATCCCGACAATGATTATGGTGCACAACCTTTGGGTAATACGGATAACGAAATCAACGGAAATGGAAAATCACCAGGCACAGCCGATGGGGACGATGATCCCTTGTTTGATGAGGATGACCACGACGTAGCCATCGTGGATGTGGTTGACCTGGCCCTCATCAAGGTGATCGATTCGCTCAATAGTGATTTCCCGTTGCAGTTTGGAAGCTTGATCAAATTTGATATCATTGTACAAAATCAAGGGAACGTCGTCACAGACGAAGTGCGCGTAGTCGATTATGTCCCGGCAGGGTATGGTTTTGATCCGAGTTTGCCTGAGAATGTATCGGAAGGATGGCAGTCGGATGGTACTGCGACGTTGACCAAAAGACTTGGTTTCGGTGAATACGACACCATCAGTATTTATAAAACCTTGGAACCGGTTGCCGATCCTCAAATGGACAGTTGGATCAATTATGCTGAAATCCTCGAGGTTTACGATACGCTGGGTAACGAGGTGGGACACCTGGATTACGACAGTAGCCCGGGCAGTGATTCGGAAGAAGAACGAACCATCATGCCTGGTGGCGACGGGGATAATGATTTCATGAGTCCGCACCGGGATTCCCTGGGAAGTGAGGATGATCACGATCCGGCCGGGGTCATGTTTCTCGATTTAGCCCTGGTGAAAATCGTAGATAGCACCGCTCTCAATTTACCAATAGCGTACGGTGATACGATCAAATTTGATATCATGGTGATCAACCAGGAAGGTATCATGGTGGATAGCGTCCGGGTGGCGGATTATGTGCCGGAAGGATACCATTTCGACGCGACTCTGCCCGGTAACCAGGCCAATGGCTGGCAAGCGGATACGACAACCATCATGGCGGGGCCGGTCCATGTAGGCGATACGGTGACGACTTCGATTTATCTTATTTTATTGCCCAACAGTGTTCCTACGGACCGTACCTGGGTTAACTATTCCGAGATACTGGAAGCCTGGAACAGCGGCATGGAAATAGCCTATATGGATATCGACAGCGAACCGGGAAGCGACAGTCCAGAAGAAAGAACGACGTATCCCGGACACCCGGGGGATAATGATACAGAAAGCATTACCAGAGATGGAACCGGTAGTGAGGACGATCACGATCCGGCCTTCGTGGAAGTGTTTGACCTGGCATTGATCAAGACGACAGAAGAAGAAGTCGCATATCCTGGACTGGATGTGCCATTTGACATCACCGTTTACAATCAGGGAGGGATTCCGGCGAGCAATATCGAGATTACGGATTATATACCGTCAGGATTTACTTTCAATGCTGCATTGAACCCGGACTGGACGGGAGCGGATCCTTTGGTCACTTATACTATTGTGGATACTCTGTATCCGGGCGAGTCTATACAGGTTTCTGTAGTGTTGACCGTCACCAATGTACTGCATCCTGATAGTCTGGTCAATGTAGCAGAGATCAGCGCTGCGACGGACACCGCGGGCATGCCCAGGGAGGATATCGATGGTGTATTTGATCAGGATAAAAACAATGATCCTGGAGGTCGGCCTGATAGTCCTGCGGATAATTACGTAGACGGAGATGGAAGTGGAACACCTGGAGATGGCAACAGGAATACGGATGAAGACAATTCGGATCCTGCCAAAATACTGCCGTGTCTGGCGGTCAATTGTCACGCCTATATCAACCTGGCGTTTAATACGGATTGTGAGATACTGGTGACTCCGGACATGTTGCTGACCGATATCAGATTAGCGGCGGCAGCTCCGGAATTTTATGAAGTGGAATTGTTTTATGGTCCCGGTATCAGTATTCCTGATAATATTCTCCGACCGGAGCACGCCGGTAAAACGATCACTGCCAGGGTTACGTTCCTCATTGAAGAGTGTGGGGGCGGCACCTGTGAAACGACGATTGCTCTGGAAAAACCCAATGGCTGTATTATTCGGAATACGCTTGATACTGCGGTGTATTGCACGGATCCGTTTTTGCTTCTGGACCCGATGGATCCTGCGTATCCAAAACCGGAGCTGATGAATGTGTGCAACGGTGGTTCACTCACACTCGAAGTGAGTCCTGATTGGGTCATGGTGACGCCATGCGATGAAGACAGCGATACTGCGGAAATTATTTTCCGGGAATGGACGGCTGTTACTGCCGGGGGAGCGCGTTGTACCGGGGTGGATACCATCGTCGTGTACAGATTGCCAAAATTAACCCCCGAATCGTTCATAGGGACCGCGGAGGATTCTTTCTATTGTGAACTCATACCCGTTCACAACGACGATGGTCCATTATTGCGATATGCATCCTGGAAACAACCCATGGGCCTACACGATTATGAATTGCCGTATTCCAGGTTGAGAGGCTTGACGTATGAATTGCCATTATCGATCATCGTGGCCGGCACGACTCACGCAGAGTCGCAAGGTCCTGAAGCATTGGCTGCTTACAAGAACGTCGTTATCCTGCGGAAAGCGAACGGAGACAATGTAACCATTGGAGACATAGTTTCCGGAGACTATATGGATGGCTTGATCGCAAGTGCGACCGACCAGCAGAAAACTTACGGCTTCCTACAAGCACTCATAGAATTTAATCAGGATCCCGTCCAGGTGATTCTAAGCACCATTTTCGAATTTCACCCGTACCTCTTGCTGGAGATTGGTGACCAGGTTTTATCGGAAGGCGGGTTTTATGAGGAAGTAACGGATGAATGGTTCTTCAATGGTACGGGCCACAACCCGTATTGGTTTGCCGGTAGCTGGCCTTCGATTTATGGATCCGGTCATAGTATAGGCTACCATGATGGAGGCAATCCTCATGACCTGTCTTGCATTATGATTACGGTACCTTCTATCAACCCTGAAACCGGTCTGGATTCGGAAGTCTGTGATACGATTTGCCTGACCGCTTCGGGACCGCATTGCGGAATCACTTTCCATCGGGAAGAATTGACAGGATGGGACGACTCTTGTCCGCCGACGCGGGGAACGGATACCAAAATTACTCAAACCTGCTGGGCTGTCACGTCTTCCAATTGTGTACCGCAAGCACAAGGGGGCGAGAATGATCTGGTCGTGGACTATGATTCGACGGCCAAAAAGATCGAAATTGTCTTAAGTGAGTGGCAGACTTTGATAGATACGACCGGGCCGATTTTTGATTTCCAATATCCGGAGGAATGGGATCAGGTCTCCATACAGGAATCAATTCGAAGCGGAACCATTCATCCGGATGCTCTGGATTGGGAAAGAGAAAACCCTGTGGCTTTTCGGGTGAATACGCACAATTGTGAAGCGGAAATCCTAGTGCCCGACGTACGGGTAATCGACAACTGCAGCGGTGTCCATTCTATCAAAGCAATGGTTGATGGAAAAGGAGGGCAGCGCGTAGTGGCTCTGACCAGGACTTCTACATCGATACAGATATTGTCCAATGGAGACACCTCGTACATCCACACGTATTCACACCTCGATTCACCGATCCAGATTCCGTTCAGGGATTGTGGGAATGAATTGATCGAAGTGGTTTACGAAGCTTCTGACAATTGTTGGAATATGAGTACCTGGAGTAAATTTATCACCATCTCGGATGATGTTCCTCCGACCGTAGTGACTAACCAGGCAGTGACCGTAACGCTCGATAACAATATTGCCTGGGCGCAAGCAGCCACTTTTGACGAAGGAAGCTGGGATAATTGTTCGGTGGATCTTAGACTGGTGCGACGAGTTGATTGGTTGCTACACCCGGACGTGAGTCTCTGTGGCAA
>CALEIL010000258.1 GCA_937876435.1 uncultured Bacteroidota bacterium | reverse complement strand
TAAACACATACCCAGCTTCCACCTAGGATGCAGCATTACTTCCTTACTCTTTTTAGCTATGCATTAATACGCACATGAATTCCGGGTCTTATATTCAACCTAGTGAACGAGGAAACGAAATTGTTTAAAACCGACTTTTCGGCCAGTACAATGCACTCAACTCAATATTCAAACCTCAGAATTCAAAATTCAAAACTCAGAATTCAAAACTCAAAACTCAAAACTCAGAATTCAGAATTCAGAATTCAAAATTCAAAATTACAAATGTATAACCTCGCCGTATGCCGCAGCGGTAGCTTCCATGACCGCCTCGCTGATAGTAGGGTGCGGATGAACACTGGTTATGATTTCGTGGCCGGTAGTTTCGAGTTTACGGGCGGTGACGGCTTCGGCGATGATTTCGGTCACGTTGTATCCGATCATATGGCAACCGAGCCATTCGCCGTACTTGGCGTCAAAAATGACTTTGACAAAACCTTGAGGCGCACCAGCAGCTTTTGCTTTTCCAGAGGCAGTGAATGGAAACTTACCTACTTTAATCTCAAATCCGGCTTCCCTGGCTTGTTCCTCTGTGTAGCCTACAGAAGCTACTTCTGGGATGCAGTAAGTACACGATGGGATGTTGTTGTAATCCATCGGGGTAGGGGATTGACCTGCAATTTTTTCAACGCAGATAATACCCTCCGCGCTGGCTACGTGCGCCAAAGCAGGTCCAGGAACCACATCACCAATGGCGTAGACCCCCTTGACCTTCGTCTGATAAAATTCATCGACGGGAATCAGTCCGTTTTCGGTTTTGAGCCCGATGGCTTCCAATCCTATATTTTCGGTATTGGGTGAAATGCCCACCGCACTCAACACTACGTTGCAATCCAGTTCTTCCTTGCTGCCCTTCTTGACGTTCTCGATTTCTACTTTTAAAGAATCGCCGGATTTTGAAACTTTATTGACCTTGGTCGAAGCCATCACCTTGATTCCTGATTTTTTGAAAACCTTGGCCAGCTCTTTGGAAATGTCCGGATCTTCTCGGGGTAACAATCCCTGATCCAGAAATTCTACCACGGTCACCTCGGTTCCCATCGTGTGGTAGAAATAAGCAAATTCCACCCCGATGGCCCCGGCACCAACGATGACCATTTTGGCGGGGATCTCTTTCTGTACCAGGGCTTCCCGGTAGCCTATAATATCCTTCCCATCAATTTTGAGATTGGGCAATTCTTTGCTTCGACCACCGGTAGCCACTATGATATGATCGCACTGGTATTCTTTCTGGTCGCCATCTTTGGATACCACGATCGTATTTTTGGATTTGAATTTTGCTTCGCCTTCGAGAATGTCGATTTTATTTTTCCGGAACAAAAAATTGACCCCTTTGCTCATTGAATTGGCCACATCCCGGCTCCGTCCTATGACTTTCTCAAAATTGGGTTTGCTCTCTACCGTTTCGATCCCATAGTCTTCAGCGTGTTGGATGTATTCGAATACCTGAGCGCTTTTCAACAGGGCTTTGGTTGGAATACAACCCCAGTTGAGGCAGATTCCTCCGAGTGATTCCCGTTCCACGACTCCTACTTTCATTCCCAGTTGAGAAGCCCTGATGGCTGCGACGTATCCTCCGGGACCACTACCGATAACTATTAGATCATATTTCATTTTTCCAGTATTTAGTTCTTTCAAAAAATCACGCAAATATAACCTTTTCCGTTTTGCTTCTGTAATTATTGGAAGGAGATTCCGATATTTGGAGTCCGGACCAAATTGGATATCTATGAAAATTGCCGTTTTTCCCGGATCTTTCGATCCGATCACCACGGGCCATACGGATATTGTATACCGGGCGCTTCCACTGTTTGACAGAATGGTAGTCGCCATTGGGGTGAACGAACACAAAAAAGCACTTTTTTCGCTGGAACAACGGCTGGAATGGCTCGAAGATGTCTTCAAAGACGATGATGATATTATTGTAGATCATTTTACAGGCCTGACGGTCGATTTTTGTAAAAGCATCGGCGCTCATTTTCTGGTTCGGGGTTTGCGAAGCGCCTCGGATTTTGACTACGAAAAAACCATCTCCCAGGTAAACACGACCATAGGGGATGATCTGGAAACCGTTTTTTTGATCAGTCAGCCCAAATATTCCCATATTTCTTCCACCATCGTACGGGAAATTATCAAGGGAGGAGGGGACGCGTCACAGTTTCTTCCTCCCGAAATCAAACTTCTTTAGTTGGATTTTCTTCAACTATTATAATTCGGAAGAGTTTAATATATTTATAATGGGTGACTCCAAAAGTCACCGTTAAAAATATAACAATATGAGTTTGCAAGCCAGATTTGAACCACCATACCCGGTGAATGAACCCGTAAGAGAATACCTTCCGGATAGCGGAGAGAAAGAATCCCTACTGAAGACCATACGACATCTGAAGAGTCAGAAATGGGATATACCCATGA
>CALEIL010000257.1 GCA_937876435.1 uncultured Bacteroidota bacterium | reverse complement strand
AAAACAATGGCTCTTGCCGGAACTCAACCCTTTATGGACTTTATGGAAGTAGAATCAGTGGATCTCTTGAGTATTACGATATGACGACCTATGATTTATTGCTAAACCGTTCGCTCCCAAGGATTATAGGATATACGAGCGTTGCATCTAATCTTGGTGAATTGAAAAACAAGGGGTTTGAACTTACTATAAACACCGTGAATATGACTCAAAATCTATTTGAATGGAATTCCATACTGGTATTTTCGTTTAATCGAAATAAGATCAAGCACCTTTACGGAGAAATGATTGATGTAGTCGATGAAAACGGCAATGTGATCGGACAAGAAGAGGCCGATGACATCGGTAACGGTTGGTTTATTGGACAGTCTTTGGACCGAATATGGGAATACGAAATCCTCGGGGTATGGCAATTGGATGAACGAGACCAAGCTGCTGAATACGGTAAACAACCCGGGGACATAAAGCTCCGCGATGTAAATGAAGATGGGGTATTGTCACCGACGGAAGATAAGGTCTTTCAGAACTACAAAAGACCTCAATATAAAATTGGGTTACGGAATGAATTTACTGTGTTTAATAATTTCCAAATTTCGGCATTTTTGAGAGCTGATATTGGGTTCTATGGAGTGAATAACCTTCACCTTAATTCCGGATCCAATGGCGATTTTGAAAGGAGAAATCGTATGTATCGTCCATACTGGCGACCGGATAACCCCATAAACGATTATGCCAGGTTGAACTCGGATACCAACTCTCCTGGTTTTAATTACTGGGAAGACCGGTCATTTTTAAGATTGCAGGACTTGTCCTTAGCCTATATCGTACCTAGCCAAATGTTAACTCGCGCTAAAATACAACACTTAAAGTTTTTTGTAAGTGCTAGAAATTTAATGACCGTTACCGGGTGGGGTCATTATGACCCGGAGTCCCAAACGAATATGATGCCAAAAATATTTACAGCTGGGATCAACATAGTTTTGTAATATATTTAAAGTAATGAAGATGAGACATATATACACATATTTAATTTTAATTCTTCTCACCACGATAATATATTCTTGTAATGAGAGCTTTTTGGAAACAAAACCGCTTTCCATATTTACCCCTGAAAATGTGTACGTAGATAAAGCTGGAATGGACGCTTTGCTACTTTCCTTACGTAAGAATTTGCGACACGACTTCTACGGGTCAGCAAATGAATTGACCAATGAATTAATAACATCAGATTGTGCTGTGGCTGGGAATAAAGAAACATCAGCTACTCATAATTTTTTCACGCAGGTGACACCCACAGGAACAGGGCAATATAATTTCTTTACGTATTGGAATAATGCCTATAATCAAATACGAAATGCCAATGTCGTTATTTCCAGGATAGATGCACCAGAGTGGGAAACCGAACGGGACAAGAATGAGATTCTGGGAGAAGCCTATTTTCACCGAGCCTATTGGTATTTTAGATTAATCCATCAATTTGGTGATGTGCCCTTCCTCAACCGGGAATATACCGAGCCTAAAATTGATTTTTTTACGCATTCCCGGAAGACGATTTTAGACAAAATCCAAAGCGATATGGAATTTGCAGTCCAATGGTTACCGGAAATGGTTGAACCCGGTAAAGTAAACCGGGCAGCAGGGAACCATTTATTGGCTAAAATCTATTTGGCCAACAGCAATTTCGACGGCGCAATCGAAGCAACAAGTGCCGTGATCAATGACGGGATTCATTCGCTGATGACCGAAAGATTCGGTGCAGTGTCCGGTGATAATACCTTTAATGTCATCTGGGACCTCCACCAAAAAGAGAATAAAAGCCTCGCTGCCAACAAAGAAGGTATTTTGGTGGTTCAGGATAAATTTGGTTATCCCGATGCAGAAATAAACGGAGGGACCACATCTATGCGCAACTACGCTCCGCTGTGGTGGCACAGAATATACCTAAAAGATGCGGATGGGAAGGCGGCCTGTACAGATGCAAGAGGGAATCCTCAGGTGATTGCTCTTGGTCGGGGTGTGGCCTACTCGAGGCCGAGTAATTATATGGGATATGAAATTTGGCAAAACGCCGGTGATGATCTTAGACACGATTCCGATACCAACTGGATGACTATGGAAAAAGTATTGCATAATAATCCTGAATCTGCTTATTACGGGCAACCAGTCACCAAAGAATATACGAATCCCATTGATACTTTTCAAGCCTGGTTTCCCTGGCCTCAATATAAAATATATGTGGAGGATGAAGAACGACCAGATCAACCCTATGGAGGCCACAGTGATTGGTATGTATTTAGGTTAGCGGAGACATATTTATTACGAGCAGAAGCCTATATATGGAAGGGCGACCAGGTTAGTGCTGCGCAAGATATCAACGAGATAAGGGAGAGAGCTCTAGCCCCATCTGTCAACCCAGATGATGTTGATCTTAATTATATCCTGGATGAACGTGCCCGGGAATTGTACACTGAAGAACCCCGCAAAACCGTGTTGACCCGTATGGCGTTTATCATGGCGGATAATGCTATGAATGGATATTCAATCGAAGATTTCCACGAAAACAATTTTGTCTACGATCGTATAATCTCCAAAAATAACTTTTATAATGCGGGATACTCTTGGGGGTCGAATGAATTCCGGATAGGTCCATATCATGCCTTGTGGCCTATACCGCAAGATGTCATTGACGACAATCTAGGAGGAGTCATCAATCAAAATATGGGGTATCCCGGTGCAGAAAACAATATTCCACCGAAAACTGAAATCACCGAATAACCATATCAAATGATCCGACGAAATAACAGACCGGACAGCTTCGTACTTACTTACTTCCTGATGGTATTGGGTTTGTTCTCATGTACCGAAAACAATAGCCACTCGGGAGGGCCTGAAGGACGGCCCAACATCCTCTTCATTGCCGTGGATGACCTCCGTCCACAACTCGGAGTCTATGGGGAAGATTTTATGGTCACGCCCCATATGGATCGATTGGCCCGCGAAGGTCGTTTATTCACCAACCACTACGTCATTGTACCCACATGTGGGCCATCCAGATACGCGCTTTTGACCGGCCAATACCCCCAAAATACTGCCGAACTACGGAACGATATTTTCGAAAAAACCACAGCATTGCAAACACGACCCACCAATCCAGAATCCATGGTAGATGCGTTTCGTAGAAATGGGTACTACACGGTCGGAATGGGTAAAATCAGTCACTCTGCGGATGGATTTGTGTACGGATATACGGATTCGGTATCCGATGTACGGGAGCTGCCCTATAGCTGGGATGAGTTTCATTTTAACCCGGGAAAATGGGTAACCGGTTGGAATGCCTTTTTTGCTTACGCCAATGGAGAAAACCGACAAAGCCTGGATCGTCAAGTCAAGCCATACGAATCAGGAAACGTCGGGGATAATGGCTACCCGGATGGTTTAACTGCAGAATTAGCCCTGAAACAACTGGATGTGTTGAAAGAAAGAGCAGAACCATTTTTCCTGGCTGTAGGATTTTTCAAACCCCACCTTCCTTTCAATGCGCCACAAAAATACTGGGATCTGTACGACGAAGCACAACTCCCCATCACAAACGCACACGACATCCCGGAAAATACGCACAATGCCAGTTTACACGGAAGTGGGGAGTTCAATGGATATCTCAAAGGAGATGAAAAAGCAGGATTGGATCATGAATTAAGTCCAGCTTATGCCCGGAAGCTCCGACATGCCTATTTTGCCGCCACAAGTTATGTGGATGCGCAAATAGGTAAAGTATTGGAAGCGCTCGAAAAAAACAATCTGTCCCAAAATACCATCATTGTTATTTGGGGAGATCATGGTTGGCATCTCGGAGATCAAAGGGTTTGGGGTAAACACACGCTCTCCGAATATGCGCTCCGAAGTACGCTCATTGTCAAAACTCCGGGCATCAGCGCTCCTGGACAGCCTTCAAATGCAATTATAGAATCCACAGACATTTACCCGACATTGTTGGACCTCACGAACCAGGAAATACCGGATGAGCTGGTCGGTAAATCTTTTAAAAACATTCTGAACGACCCTGATGGAGATTCCGACGGAATGGCATTTAGCTATTTCCGAAATGGAATTTCACTCCGCACTCCACGCTATCGTATGACCCGGTACTTTCGAGACCAACAACCGGTCACCGAACTTTATGACTACCAAACCGACCCATTCGAAACCCGGAATGTAGCCGGTGCAAATCCTGAAATTCTCGAGTCGTTGCAGGTTAAATGGGAAAATGGAGATACCGGATTGTATTCCGGGGAATGAATTCTATTTCTTAGATTTGCATGCAATAGATCCCGATGAAATTACCGATATTGAATTAAATGAAGCGTAGAATCGAATTGCAATTACTATTATTTATGCCACGCAATTTGTGGTTGTTAATTTGTGTTTTAATCGCATCTGGTATAACTAATGAATCCTTTGATTCACATAAATCAAATGGAGAATTGAATAGTCGACCAATTGATTCGAATACGGACATTCCTTTCGGGGGTGAAACATGGGCAATGCATGCTATAGACCCTGCCCCATCTTCGGGGTCGGATGGGGTGAAGCTCGCTGATGTGAATGGAGACGGATTCTCCGACCTGGTGAGTGGTTTTGAAGAAGACGGTGTTAGTCGCATTTATATTCATCCCGGTTCTGAAAAGGTTCGCAAATACTGGGAATATGTAGAATTGCCTTCCCCCGATGTGGAAGATGCGGTCCTGGTTGACTTGGACAATAACGGAGTCGTAGACCTGGTGACGGCATCAGAAGGCCGTACCAACCAAATCCAGTTTCATTGGGCTCCAGACCACAAAAGTAATTATCTGGATTCCGCCCGATGGAGTACACAGGTCGTCCCGGCCACAGATGGATTGACCGCCTGGATGTTTGTCGTACCAGTAGATATGGATGGGAAAAATGGAATTGACTTAATAGTAGGGTCAAAGCGAAAAAGAGGGGTAAATGGAGATGACCAGGCGGTAGTAGGTTGGTTGCAATCACCAGAAAATCCGCGGAGTATAAAGGATTGGAAATATTTTCCGCTGACTTCAGCCGGATGGATCATGTCAATTGAAGTGGTGGATATGAATGATGACGCGCATCCTGATATCCTGATTTCGGACCGCAAGTTCAGTACTCAAACAGGATTGCGATGGCTGAAGAATCCAGGAAAAAATACAAGAGAATTTTACGGCGAATGGGAATCCCATATGTTAGGAGTTTCCGAAGGTGAACCGATGTTTTTGACCATGGCCGATCTGGATGAAAACGGATCGGAGGAAATACTGGTCCCGGATCTGTACAACGGATTAGTGATACTGGAACAGCAAGATCGATCTTCACTGTCCTGGAATTCCCATTTAATCCCTTACCCCGTATGGTCGGGTGGACGCGGAAAAGCAGTATCGGTGGGAGATATTAACCTGGATGGCAAGCCCGAAGTGGTTTTGTCTTTCGAAGAAGAAGGAAAGGTCGCCTCCATTCCGTATGAAGAATATAAATCGAACGGTAAGTACAACGTGATTTTGGGCAGTTTTACGGACAAGCCATTAGTCCCAGCCAACTGGAGTTTTGAAAAGATAAGCGGAATGAGAGGAAGAAAATTTGACCTGGTTTCCCTGATTGACCTGGATGGAGACGGCGACTTGGATGTGCTGACCAATGATGAAAATGAAGAAGGCGATGGGCTGGGTGTGATATGGTATGAAAATCCCACAAAATAAAGTTGAGCGGCCTATTGAACTATATGGTAATGATAAAGGAACTTCTTACCCGCTATACATTTCGTTATTATTGAAATCATTATGGGCACCAAATGAAACCAAAAACAGGGATCAAAGCGTTATGTTTGCAAGACCAAGTTTTTAGAAGTTATGGATATTGCATTAAAATACAAGATCGTTGAAAAAATCGTTCAGAGCGAGGATGAAATGGTATTAAACGAGATAAAAGCGTTATCGAATTTGTCAAAGCAGGATTTTTGGCAGGACCTACCGGAAGAAGTGAAACAAGCCGTAAATAAAGCTAAAGCAGAATTGGACGATGGAAAAGGGATACCTCATGATCGGGTGATGAAGGAAATCAACACTCGTTTCTTCGAGTAAATAAAAGATATGCCCTTTTCAATTTTATGGTCTCCTACTGCACGGATTACATATTTCAATATTCTTGAATATCTCGAAGTAAACTGGACAAAAAAAGAAGTCAGAGCTTTCGCTTCTCGCACGGAAGTAATCTTAGACCTCATTCAACAAAATCCAATGCTCTTTCCATACTCGAAAGAAAGCGATCAAACTGAATTGGTGGAACAGGCAATTCTTAATTTTTTCCTATCTTTAGTGGAAAGATCTATAGAATGAGAAACCAAGAGTATTGAATATTTGTTGTATGCATAAATCGTAATATAGGTTAAGGTGGGTAAAATTTTGATATTGGCAAAGTATATTTTTTTAATCTACAGCGCTGATATTTATGAAAAACGGAGACATAACATATACATTGCACATACGCTTATAGAGGACATAAATCATCCTGTAAATTTTGGTTGGAACCCATAATAGAAGTGGATCGTAACAAAAAAGGTGATTTTAGTAATAAGGAATTGAATGAAATTTGTAAGCTAATAGAAGAAAATATACCCCACTACAATCGCCGCTACAATTCCTACGAAATCTGCGATCAGGCCGCATGTGACCGTATATCGCGTATTTTTAATGCTCACAGCACCATAATATACCGCCAAGGTGTAAAACGTAGTTTC
>CALEIL010000256.1 GCA_937876435.1 uncultured Bacteroidota bacterium | reverse complement strand
TAGGCGTATTGATTTTATAGAATGATAAATATAATATAATTACGAATGACAAATCAATGTCGTTTAGTTAAGGAAATAGTCTTACATTTACAGGGTATATAGGGGATAACTCTAATGTATCAGAAACTGAAGATTATAGATTTACATTAACCAAAAATATTGAACATGAGCTTGATGAAGAAGCATTTATTTGCCATTGTAAAGATGGCAAAAAAGGGGTATTCACCCGGAATAGGAAGCTGACACTCAGGCGTTTAATATTTTGCATAATGTCGTTTAAGACTTCTATCCAACGTGATTTAGACCGATTTTATAAAGACTTAAGTGATGATTCTTTCAATATTCGAGAGGTGACCAAAGGAGCCCTAACTCAGGCACGTTCGAAATTAAATCCATGGGGCTTCCAACGACTCAATGAAATTGCCGTAACGACTTTTTATGATCGGGCAGAGTATTATGGTTGGAATGGTCATCGCGTTTTGGCCATAGATGGCACCCGTCTGATACTTCCCAGGTATGAGACGACCATCGAAGAATTTGGCGAACATGGATTTGGGCCCAAAGCGGACTCCAAACGTTGTATGGCTATGGGCTCGATGCTTTATGATGTGCTCAATCACTTGACCATAGATGCGCAGATAGGGCCTTATTCAGGGTGTAGTGAACAAGATCTTCTGATGAAGCATTTGGACAAAGTAGTGCCAGGGGATTTGCTTTTGTTAGATAGGGGCTATGCTGCTTTTTGGCTTTTCTTTCTTTTATATGCAAAAGGCATACATTTTTGTATTCGTTTGCCGGAGAACTGGTGGCTTGCTGCGAAGGATTTTATTAAAAGTGCTGATACTGATCGGGAAGTTCGTTTCAAATTACCCATAAAGGACAGGGATAAACTTTCCGACTATGCGGAATTATGGAATGAAAAACTCACTTTTCGATTGGTAAAGGTTGTCAAGGAAGATGGAACAGTGGAGGTGTTATGTACCGATTTACTTGATAAGGACAAGTACAAGAAAGAGGATTTTCAAGAGTTATATCATTTACGTTGGAACATTGAGGAAGCATACAAGCTGCTCAAATCCAGGGTACACCTCGAGGATTTTAGTGGTAAGACCGCCAGGGCAGTCAAGCAGGATTTTTTCGCCAAGATTTTCATGCTCACCTTATGTGCTGCTTTTGCCCATCCCATAGAGGAAAAAGTAAGAAAAGAGTATGCTGCAGATCAAGATAGAAAACACGATCAGCAAATTAATAAAACGAATGCAGTAGCCACCCTTTGTGATATACTGATCCCAATGTTCTTGAAAAGAAGATACAAGGATGCCCTGCATCATTTTGACAAAATGGTTTATTCTACCAGGGAAATCATACGACCTAATAGGACGGTCAAAAGAAATCACAGGAAAAAAAAGTTCCGGGATATGAACTACAAAAAACTATAGCGGTACTAACTAAACGACATTGAATTGTGAATTGTAAATTTTTAATTGTGAATTGGGGCAGTGGCTTGGGGATCAGGGTATTGAGTGTTTTGAAATGCTGAGGCTTAACCTGGATTCTGGCGCAGGATTGGGAGTAGCGGATTCTGAAGCCGGGGCTTAGTCCGGAGGTTAGACGGTCTCAAAGCAAAATGAAAACACTGAGATTATCCCCAACGACTGGAAGGCATCAAACGAGCGAAAAACTCAAATTACAATCATCCAACTGCTTAAGGTTAGAATTAACGGGATCAACGGAATCAGCGGGAGTGCACACCCTGTACCTGGGTTTCTCCTGGGAGTACCGAAAGTTTACCTGCCTATATTGGTAGGCTCTAGCTTCGGGCTTTGAATTGATCGTACGTATGAAGGAAGCTGGAGCTTTCTCCGTCCCAGGTATGAGCTTCCTCCGTCCCAGGCTGAACCTGGGAATTAGTACGATTTATAAACAAGCTAATCACTGATTAATAATATTTTTGAAAAAAATCAAATATTTTTTGGGAATAATTCTCCTTTCTGGTACACCTATATAGAACCTTTAATATGATCAATATATCAAACAAAGAAGAGTTACGTCAACTAATATTACGTTATACGCGTGGACAAGCCAGCCAGGAGGAAATTTATTTTTTGCATCAGTACTACGCGCATTTTGAAGATAAATCCTCTGGTCTGATTGATTTATCGGAATCAGAAAGGAAAAATCTTAAATTGGAAATATTGGGGGCCATCGATAAAAAGGTCGAAAGCATCGGATTTTCACGCCGGCCATATTGGTGGTTGTGGAGAGTGGCAGCTGTTTTGATATTCCTGATCGTAGGAGCTGCAGTTTTCTGGTCTTCTCCATTTGAAAAGGCAGAGATTGATGTGGAAGAAAATACGGTACAAATGACGCGTACTTCCTCATTTCTCTTACGGGCGGATAATGTAGAATTGCACCATTATTTGCCGGATGGAAGTTATGTCCTGCTCGAACCCGGGAGTGAGATCTCCTACGAATCTGGATTTGCGGATGGATTTCGAAAAGTTGAATTGGAAGGGGAAGCCTTCTTTGATATCAAGCACGAAGACGACCGGCCGTTTGTAGTCCTGGCCAATGGAGTTTCGACGCGGGTACTGGGCACCACATTCAGAATAACCTCCGTAGAAGAGGATCTCGAATTTTCAATATCCGTGACGTGCGGGAAGGTCGAGGTTTCTGACAGCTTCCAGCAACTCGCTGTCTTGGAGAAAAACGATCAGATGGTTCTGGATATGCAAACGAATGCGATCACCAAGACGATCCTCTTAGACGAACAGACGGCCAAACTGGAACCAGTGGTATACGTCATGGACAATATCAGCGTAGATAATGCTCTGGATATAATAAGTAAAAGGTGGGAATGTGAATTTAAAGTTCTCAACCCCGATTTGTACGGTTGTGAATTTACGACATCTTTTTTTCCTACGGATAATCTAAAGGAAATCGTGACGGTCATTTCAGCCGTAATCGGAGCAAAATTCAAAATAGAAGGAAAGGTAGTGACATTGGAAGGAGAAGGATGTAGTTAACAAAAAAATAGGTATGCCGGGTGGAGCCGACATACCTGTATAACATTTAAATAGTATTGGAATAGATCACCATTTAAACTTGACAAAGTTATGAAAAATTTTTTCCTTTCGGGTAACCGATTGTCGTGTAAATCACGAACCCTCTTTTATCAAAGGGTATTATGGATGAAAATCAGCATTACATTTCTATTGTTTTCCATTTTGGGCATCCAGTTGTTGGTGGCCCACCCCGGCTATGGTCAGGGTTTGGAAGATGAAATAGTCACCGTGGAAGCCCTGGGCGAATTCCTCCCCCAGGTTCTGAAATCGATTGAGCGGCAGACGGATTACCGATTTGCTTACAACGCAGGCCTGATCGGAAAATACCAGGTCGATCTGGTCAGGGGGAACCGCAGCTTACAAACCACGTTGGATTTGATCCTGGCCGGGAAACCGCTAGAATACAAAGTAATCCGGGAAAAGTTTATCGTATTGAGCGTCGCGCCTGAACGTCGGAAAACCAGGATCGTGCCGCGTATCGCAAAACAAAATATTTTGTCCCGGGTATTGACTGTGCCGCCACTGAATGTCGAGGGACAGATCACAGATCAGCACGGCGAACCCCTGATCGGCGTCAATGTCCAGGTCAAAGGCACCAATAAAGGAACTGCTTCGGATTACAATGGCCATTTTATCCTGAATGATGTCAATGAAAATGCGATCCTCGTCATTTCATACATCGGCTATGAAGCCCAGGAAGTCCCGGTGGAAGGCCGAAGTAAAGTGGATGTGGTCATGGTCATCGATGCCGAACTACTGGAAGAGGTTGTGGTAGTGGGGTATGGAACGCAGAAAAAGACGACGGTGACCGGGTCAATCAGCACCATGAAAGCAGATGAAATTTCGGCGGTGCCCGTCCCCAATATTTCGCAGGCTATCGCTGGAAAACTGGCCGGAGTAAGTATGAGACCCAACGGGGGCCAACCGGGCTACGATGATCCAGACCTTCATATCCGGGGAATCGTCACGACCGGGAACAATCGGCCCCTGGTGGTAGTAGATGGCGTGAAAAGGGACAATATCCGGCAAATTGATCCCAGTACTATCGAATCCATCACAATACTAAAAGACGCGGCAGCCGTAGCGCCGTATGGAATAGGAGGAGCCAATGGGGTCATTCTGATCACCAGTAAAAAAGGTATAAGCGGCAAACCCATCGTAAGATACAATGGTTCTTATGGATTTCAGAATCCAACCTACCTTCCTGAAATGCTGGATGCCAGGGATTATATGGCTCTTCAGAATGAGGCATTTTTCAATTTGAATCCCAATGCGACTACCCCACCAAACAATCCGGAAGTAGTCAATAATTATTATGATTTGCACAAGGAAGATCCGTGGAAATATCCCAATTCCAATTTTTTGGAGCTATTTAACGAGAATGTGCCGGTGCAAAATCATAATTTGGAATTTAGCGGTGGGGGTGATAATGTGAATTACTTTGCTGGGGTGGGATATTTTGATCAGAAGGGAATATTTGATCCGGTAGGGTATCGAAGATTTAATTACAATATGAATCTGAATATTGATGCGACCTCTACCACCAAAGTCAGCTTGTCGTTGCACGGGTCACTGGAGCGTACTGATGATATCGATGCTGATGAATTTACGTCAGGCCATTTATTCCGGAGTTTTTACAAATTCATACCAACGCAGAGCCTTCTATACCCGGAGGGGGACAGATGGGGGGAATCCTCGGCGAATACTCCGGTGGGTGTCTTGCGATCCGAGGGATATCAAGACATTGACGCCAATACGCTTCTGGCTTCAGCATCGGTTGAACAGCAATTGCCGTTTGTTGAGGGACTCAGCATCAAAGGGGTGTTCAGCTTTGACCCCAAGAGCCAGAACAGAAAAGGATGGCACCTTCCGTTTATATACCATAAAATAGATCTGAACGAAAAACCCTATACATTTTCTGAGGCCATTTCGCTTCAGGAAGGAGAAGGGGCTCCCTACACCTGGCTGGAGGTACAAAACAACCGCTGGACGAATTATACCTATCAGGGATATTTGCAGTATGAGAACACTTTTGGAAACCATGGGCTCACTGGTTTGATAGTAGCCGAAGCCCGGAATTCCACGGCTGACTGGTTTCTCACGCGTAGAAACAACTTTGCCGTCAATATCGATGAGATCAGTTTGGGAAGTTCGGACAAAAATGACTACGATAATTCCGGGACTTCAGAAACCGGAAGCGAACTGGGATTTGTATACCGGTTGGGATATAACTTCAAAGACAGATTCATTCTGGAAGCCTCCGGTCGATACGACGGGCATTATTATTTTGCTCCGGGCAAACGATGGGGGTATTTCCCTGCTTTTTCAGCAGCCTGGCGACTTTCTGAAGAAAACTTTCTGAGCCATCTCAACGACCTGGATGATCTCAAACTGCGGGCATCCTGGGGCAAAGCGGGCATGCTGGCTGGATCTGCATTTCAATATCTTGCAGGGTATGATCTCCGTGGAAATGCCTATGCATTTGGGAACGGGACCCTGGTCCAGGGGTCCAGCATACCGAGAGAGGCCAACCCCAATATCACCTGGGAAATATCTACAAAAATTGATGTAGGAGTGGACGTAAGCCTGTGGAATGGATTACTGAACATGGAAGTAGATTATTTTCATGAAGACCGGACCAATATGTTGCTTGCACCACAGGTGACGCTACCGGAAGAATATGGTTTGTCCCTTTCCGAGGAGAATAAAGGTAGGATGAAGAATAATGGGTTTGAATTGAACATAGGAACCCGAAAATCCATCAGCAACGATTTTGAATATTCCATTTCAGGGAACGTGAGTTACGCCAAAAACAGTATGATTGAAGTTTTTCAAACCGATGCGGAACGTCTGAATCCAAATCGAACGCTTGTGGGAAGACCGTTTGGAACGCCTTATGGATATAAATCGCTCGGACTGTTTTCGACAAGCGATGACAAAAATGGAGATGGGATTATCAATGGGGAAGATGGCTACAATGTCAATCAGTTTGGGGAATTGCATCCCGGGGATATCCGATATGCAGATCTCAGCGGACCTGATGGAGTACCCGATGGAAGGATTGATGCCAATGATCTGACGGTGATCGGCTATCCGGTTTATCCGGCCTGGACTTTTGGACTGACACCATCTGTCTATTTTAAAGGATTTGATGTGGCTATGTTCTTTCAGGGGAGTGCTAATTCGAGCATCAATGCCCGTCAGTTTATGACGGTACCCTTTGAAAATAATGGCAGTAATACGGCCTATGAATATATGGACAATCGTTGGACTCCGGACCATCAGTCCGCCAAATATCCACGGGCAACGCCTGCGCCCTATGCCAATAATACTGAGAATTCTGATTTTTGGTGGGTGAATACCAGTTACATCCGTTTGAAAACGCTATCAGTGGGATATACCATACCGGCTAAAGTAACGGATCATCTGAAATTTAAGAATGTGAGAATTTATTTGATGAGCCAGAATCTATTGACTCTGAGTAAATTGAAACACATCGATCCGGAAATGGGATACGATGATCGTGAAACCGCCTATCCGGTCATGAAGGCGACCACATTTGGACTGGATATTACTTTTTAATCTATAAAGAAGAATAAAATGAAAACAATCAAATATATACTCCTCATCATACTGATTCCGGTGATTTTTGCATGCGATACGGAAGAGTTTCTTGAAAATACCAATAAATCGAGTCTGAGCGATCAAACCCAATGGTCCTCTGAGACCAACGCAGATATTTTCCTGAACGATATATATAGCGAGATCCCCAATAAGTGGAATTTTAATGAGCATCTCGATTACTACACCGATGACTACAATATCAGCCATTACTATACAGCTTCCAATTGGCGTCAGGGGATATGTCAGGTGCCGACTAGTAGTACGAGCAATGAATGGGGGGGCACCCAGGGGCCCACGGATGGATATACGTGGGAATCCTTCTTTGTCAAGGTGAGAAAATGCAATACATTTCTTCAAAAAATTGCTGAAAACCAAAGCAATTTTTCAGAGGAATATTTTAATCAAAGGGTAGACGAAGCCCGGTTCCTGAGAGCTTATTTTTACAGCGAGTATTTCATGCACGTAGGGGGACTTCCAATCATAAAAGTACCACTGGACCGGAGTTCTATGACGGTGGATGAGTTGCAATATCCACGGGCTACTTTTGAGGAAACTTTTAATTTTATTGCGGATGAACTCGGTCAGATCGTGCAGAATGGCCATCTGGAAATCAAATATAATAACGGGGACAATGGGGCTGGCCGGGCAACTCGGGGAGCAGCTCTCGCCCTGAAAGGGTGGTTGGAGCTATTCGTAGCCAGTCCTCTGTTCAACAGTGGTGATGCCTATCTTCCCGATTCTGAGAATTATGTACACTTTGCCAGCGCAGATCCAAACCGATGGGCAGTAGCGGCTGCTACCAATAAAAAGTTTATCGAGGAGTATGGGGGTGGTACATATTACGATTTGTACGAAAATGTGAAAGATCTCTGGCGAGCATCCAATGAGTATAATCAAGAGGTGATCTGGGATCGGCAGGTGGTCGCCAACGTACCGGGAATGGGGGGGTCTTATGAACGTCGGGGAGGAGTCACCTATGTCCTGGGAGAATATCAGACCTGGGGCAACTACAATCCTACTCAGGAGCTCGTCGATGAATTTAAAATGGCCAACGGCAAACATATAAACGACCCGGGATCGGGATACGACCCCCAGGATCCGTATTCCAACAGAGAACAAAGGTTTTATGATTTTATCGTATTTGACGGTGCAGAGTATTTCCAAAATTGGATGCCCCGGCCTGATACCATTTATACCCGAATCGATGAAACCTATCCCAATCCGGATAAGACCAATCAAATCGACCTGGCAGGTAAAACGGATGTAGGCGACTCGGGTTACTATCAAAAGAAGCTGCTCAATCCAGATGCCGCTCCAGGAGATAACGCGAGTGGTCAGAATTATGTGTTTTATCGATATGCCGAAGTATTATTGAATTATGCGGAAGCTCAAAACGAGGCAAACGGTCCGGATGGCTCCGTATATGATGCGATAAATGCGATCCGAAATCGATCAAATCTTCCCGATTTGGAACAGGGTCTGTCCCGGGAACAAATGAGGGAAATTATCAGGAGTGAGCGGAGGGTGGAACTCTGCTTTGAAAGGAAGCGATATTTTGACAATAAACGGTGGGCCCTGACAGAACAAAACATGGGTAACCCCAGGCACAATATGGTCATCCGCAATTCGGTGCCCTCTAATAATTCTGGCAAATGGGTATACAAGGTCGAACAGGAGGTGAAATATAAACCAGCATTTGAACCGAGGATGTATATGAGCCCCATCCCTCAAAATGTCATCGATCAAAATCCTAAAATAAAGCAGAATCCAGGGTATTAACCGATGATTTTTCGGATCTGATTTTAAATTGGTTTATTGGATTACCAAACCCGGTTATGAGGAAGGTTTTTCGGAGGTTTGATGTCGATTTGTGAAAGGAAACAGTATAAGATGCGTGGCATGTTGTCGACGTGTTACGAATTTTAACCTTTTTGATAGACTGATTTTGGAATATTTTTTCTTACTGCCATTAAATGGCAGCGACAGGTTTTATCTTACCCTGTGAATGAAAAGTAGAAAAATATTGAATTAAATCATTTTATCATGGAAAATGACAAATTAACTATCCTGGATTTTAAAAAGGAACAATTGATTCATCTCAATGAAGAAGCATCGACGGCTATAAAGGGAGGAAATCCAACCCTGGTATTTATTCCTTTGCCAGGGGCCCGGGTGTATCGGCATGGTGGCATGAGAAGGGACAAAGCCTGGTGGAGATCCCCTGGTCGACAAATTCCTATGGTTGTAGATACCGGATGGCGTATGACGCCGACGATAAATGTGGAGGTAGAGTGGCCAGGGGGTGGAATGTTGGAAGACGGGAGATGAGGGAATGATATCCGTAGTCGTGGAGAGATCCGGAATGATTGTAAGTTGCCAATATTTAAAAACAAATATAGAATAGAACCCAATCGATGGAAATACTGAGATTATTCAGCACCAGGGAGGTATTATATAACCAGATGTATAAAAAATAGAAAAAGCTTATTTGGTTGGATCGATAAGGGGCAAATGTTCTATTCTGAATTAGAGGTAATTGTAAATGAGGAAATTGGTAAAATGGTTCGATACCACAAACGCCTAATGAGGGTTGAATCAACCGTGATGCCAAATAGTACCCATTTATTGATTGAATTGGGTGATTATGATAATGGGATGTTGGAGGAGCAAATGATAATCACGTAGAGAAAATTCATGAATTTTCTCTACCATTCCAATGGTATCACAATCATGCTCCTGTGCCGACAAAGGATCTAATAAAATTATATTGTAAAAAAAAAGCGGAAAATGATCATCCCCATGGTCATTGGCAAAATGAAAATGCGAACATCCAAAAATATCAATCTGTTGCGAAACACACCTGGGACCAAAAATTGGCAGCGCGATTTTCACGATCATCTGATCAGGAATGATGAGGAATATTATAGAATCAAAAAATACATCAGAAATAATCCTGTCAATTGGAATAACGAAAATTTTTATAATGATATAGTATAGACAACCGCGTCAATACAAGGGTGCCGCATCACAAATCGGAAATCGGCACGGATGAATAAAAATACGCCTGACATCTGGAATTATCCTATATACATAAATAATGATTTAGGGTAATTTGTCAGATAGAAATTATCA
>CALEIL010000255.1 GCA_937876435.1 uncultured Bacteroidota bacterium | reverse complement strand
GATAGTTGAGAGCTGAAAGCTGAAAGCTGACAGCTGAAAGCTGAGAGCTGAAAGCTGATAGCTAGTTTGTATGGTTGACAATAGACAATGGAGTCGTTGTGGAAGGAAGGAACCTGGCAGGCTTGGTCCGTATGGGCGGCCTGGCTTGCCCAATTCGGACCCGTATGGGTGCGCGAGGGGCGTGCCTTCAACCTTATCAAGGACAATTACAATGGGTCCAATACACCAAATCATTAAGCTCACTGCTCGATATGGTGCAATCGGTAAATGAAAGTATTCAGGGAAAGATCCGACACTTTGAAAAAAGTAAAATATTCGTTACATTGGTGTATAATTATCTACTGTAAAACTTCATAACTATGAATATCGCCATTGTCGGACTCGGTTTTGGAGCCGAATTTATTCCCATTTACCAGCGCTACCCCAATGTTAATTTGTATGCAATCTGCCAGAGATCCCAGGACAAGCTGGATGAAATCGGGGATCAGTTTGGAATCGAAAAAAGGTATACCTCTTACGAAGATCTATTAAATGATCCATTAGTGGACGCCGTCCATATCAATACGCCCATCCCGCTTCATGGCCAGCAAAGTATCCGGGCGCTGAAAGCCGGGAAGCACGTAGCCTGTACCGTTCCTATGGCTACTACTTTGGAGGAATGCGAAGAAATCGTCCGGCTGACAGAAGAAACTGGTCTGACTTATATGATGATGGAGACCGTGGTGTATGCCAGGGAATTCCTTTTTATGAAAGACCTGTATGAGAAAGGAGAATTGGGTAAAATTCAGTTTCTCAAAGCCAGTCACCAGCAGGACATGGACGGATGGCCCGACTACTGGCCCGGATTGCCCCCCATGCATTACGCCACCCACTGCGTGGGTCCTGTTCTGGGCCTTACCCGGGGTGAAGCGGAAGCCGTATCGTGTTTCGGTTCAGGGACCATCCGGGAAGAATTGCATCATCACTACCATTCTCCATTCGCGGTAGAAAGCACCCATATCAAAATAAAAGACAGCGATCTGACTGCCCACGTTTACCGTTCATTGTTTGATGTGGCCAGGCAATACAGAGAGAGTTTTGAAGTCTATGGCTCACAAAAATCGGTGGAGTGGCCTTTGATCGAACACAATCCTCTGGTGGTGCATACCGCCAAAAAGCCTGAACCTGAAATTCCGGAACTTACAGAATGTCCTGATTTTGCTCATTTGTTACCGGAGGAAATCCAACCCTTCACACGCGGAGGAGTATACGATACAGAAGATCACCAGCATCTGTCCTTTATCCAGGGAGCAGGTCACGGAGGATCGCATCCTCATCTGGTCCACGCGTTTATGCAGGCTTTGTTAAATGGAACGCATGGTTACCCGGACGCGAGAGAATCTGCAAATATCACCTGCGTGGGGATTTTATCACACGAATCTGCCTTACAGGGCGGACAAAAAATTCTGCTTCCCGAATTCACATTCAGAAAGTAGGCGAAAGCTGAGTTTTTCGATCCGAACAAAATTTGAGCCCGGCCACTCCCGGAAGGCGTCTGCGGTGTTGTTGGCAGGTAGGGGAGCGCCTTTCGTGCGACTGGAAACCTGGTGGTAATAGAATTCTTCTTTCGTCACCAACCACCAATCACTATCAACCATTCAACCAACCACCAATCACTATCAACCATTCACTAATTCTGTGCCACCTTCCGATTGAGGTAACTTTTGGCCTTTTGATAAAGGGCTTCCACCTGTTGAATTTCCTTTGAACCGGGATTGGCCTTCATTTGCATGGTTCCGTATAGTTGTTCCATGTACACAAAATCCTGCGTACCTATAGCCAGACTCAGCCCGGTGACGTAATTTTCAATGGTAAGGTTCAGCGGGAAGCTTTGATCAAATATCTCCCGGGCGTATTGCATCATTGGATTTGATTTGGGAAAGGACTGGTATATTTCCATCGCCAGGGCGCACGGTTCAGAATTCTCTTCTTCAAGCGATGATTTGATACTATTCAAAAAGGCTTCATCATCCTGTACCTTCGCATAGTACCTTCGTTCGATAGTCCCCAACGTAGCCGGAGACATATCCATTTGTTTCAGACTTTCCATCATTTGGTTGAATACGGAGGGAGCATTGAATTGGATGGCTGTGTTGATCGTGCTCTCAGAGGCATCGACCAACTTTTTGTCGATCACGTCATGGTCGTAGGTGGATCGAATGATGTCTTTTCCTGCCAACACGTATTGGAGCAACTGGGAATCCATGTTTTTGAGAGCCTCAAAGGCTATCTGCGCCTTCATATCGGGATTTATATTTTTTTGTTCCTGCAAATATTCAAGAGCAATCTTTTCTGTCTCCTTCTCGGCTTTATTCAGTTGTTTCATGTACTCCAGCACGAAATCCGGATCTCGTTCACCGGCTTCATATTTCTGGCTGTACTCTTTTGCTTCATTGGTTTTGCGGAGCGCTATGTTGGCATTATTGATCAGTCTGTCTGCATCCTGATAACCGACGGCTTTATGAAGGAGCGTTCCCTCGGGTGAAAGGAAAAGAAGCGTGGGATAGGCTGTGACGCCGTATTTACTCCGGATGCCGGGGCCTTCCCCTTTTTCCATGTCAATTTTAGCATTCACGAAATTTCCGTTAAAAAAATCGCCCACTCCGGATTGAGTGAAAACTTCACTGGCCATCCGTTTGCAGGGTCCACACCACACGGCGTAGGCATCGACAAAAATCGGTTTGTTTTCTGCCTGGGCAAATTGGAGCAATTCATCCCAGGTGCCGTCTTTGAACTCGATCTGACTATTCGCCAGGCTCACACAGAATAGAAAAATAAATGTAAAATATACCGTCTTCATATATGGTTTTTTATTTGATCCTTTCGATTAATTAATATGATCCAGATCAATGCCGTGACAAAATAACGCATTTGTACAATATAACCGTATGATTACTAAATGCTTTTGGAAATTATTTGACCGGCTCAACGATTTGTAACTTAGCAAATTTCAACATAATCCTCCGCTGAGGGCTGTCGATTTCATTGAAAAAGATAGTGGCCACACGGCTGTCATTGCGGCCGTCAATTTTGATTACCTTTCCTTTACCAAATTTAAGGTGTACAACTTCCATGCCTTCTTCGATTTCTTCGGCGGAGGCGGCTTTGAAATCCTCGGGAGCTACCAATGGCTGGACAGTTTTCACCTTTCTGGCAGGCACGATTCGCGGCGATGATGTCGGTTCGGTTGACTCATAAGAGCCAGATTTCCCGAACACGACGTTCGGATTTTCGTAATTCCCTTCCTCGATATCTTCCAGAAAACGACTGGGGCGGTTGTAAACCATTTTACCAAACCGGTACCTGGAACCTGCAAACGACAGGGTTAGATATTTACGGGCCCGCGTAATCGCCACGTAAAACAACCGTCTTTCCTCGTCGATGTCCTGTTCTTTCTCCATGGACATAAACGAAGGGAACAGGTTCTCCTCCATTCCGACGAGAAAAATTGCATCAAATTCCAGTCCCTTGGCTGCGTGGACCGACATCAGCGTCACCCTGTCGGTGGTTTCGCTGTCATTGTCCTGGTCGGTAAGCAGCGCGATGTGTTGGATATAGGAGGCCAGTGTGCGTTCTTCCAAGTCAATTCCTGCTTCGGATAATTCATCATCGTCCATGAACTCCCTGATGCCATTGAGCAAGGCTTCGACGTTTTCCAGCCGGCCCAGGCTTTCCGTGGTATTCTCATCTTTGAGCGATTTGATGATCCCACTGGCATTGGCTATGAATTCCGCTGTCTCATACGCCCCGGATTTTTCATTTCTGGCGATACCGGCCTGAATAATTTTTAAAAATTTATTGAGTTGGGTTCTCGCCCGTGGGGACAGTGGCGCCAGTCGGGCAGCAGTAAAGAGATCGGTTTCTTTCTCATTGCGGTATTGCATCACCTCTTCCATGGTGGACGATCCGATCCCTCGCTTGGGATAATTTACGACCCTTTTAAAGGCTTCCTCATCACTGGGATTGATGACCAGTCTCAAATAAGCCAGCAGGTCTTTGATTTCTTTTCGCTGGTAAAACGACAGACCCCCATAGATTCTGTACGGGATGTTGGACCGTCTCAGGTGTTCTTCAAAGATCCGGGACTGGGCATTGGTTCTGTACAAAATGGCGATTTCCTGATTGGGAACGTGATTCCTGTTTTTGCATTCCAGAACGAGATCTGCTATCCTTTTCCCTTCTTCATTGTCGGACACGGTTTTGACGATCCTGATTTTCTGGCCTTCATCCTGAGAGGTCCAGATGGTTTTCTTTATCTGGCGCTTATTCCTCGAGATGACTTCATTGGCTGCGGCGACGATGTGCCGGGTGCTTCTGTAATTTTGTTCGAGTTTGAAGACTTTGGCTGATTTGAAGTCCCGCTCAAAGTCGAGTATGTTTTCGATCGTCGCCCCTCTGAAGGCATATATACTCTGTGCATCATCTCCCACGATACAAATGTTTTCAGGGCTTCCCTGATATTTTGTCAGTTTTCTGATGATAGCGTACTGAAGAAAGTTGGTATCCTGAAACTCATCGACCATGATATACCGAAACCGTTGTTGATATTTGGCCAGGACGTCCGGTTGTCTTTGGAAAAGTTCGTACAACCGGTACAGCAAATCATCGAAATCCATAGCACCAGCCTGTTTACACCGGGCTACGTATTGACTGTAAATTTTATGAAAATCCCGGCGATTGGAGATCCGGTCGCTGTTCATCAGTTTTTCATCCTGCTCATAAGATCGCGGAGTAATCAGGTTGGTTTTGAGGTAGGAGATTCGGGAAAGAACCTGGTTGGCGGGATAGTCGTCAGATTTCAGATTCAATTCTTTGACGATCGAGCGGAGCAGACTTTTGGAATCGTCCGTGTCATAGATGGTGAACTGGGTAGGATATCCGATGTGCGAAGCTTCGATACGGAGGATTCGCGCAAATAAGGAGTGAAACGTACCCGACCAGAGTCCGGAAACATTTCCCTTCAGGGTCCTTTCGATCCTTTCTTTCATTTCCCTGGCAGCCTTATTGGTAAAAGTCAAAGCCAGGATCTGGTTGGGAGGAATCCCTTGCTGGATCATGTAGGCGATTCGATAGGTCAGGACCCTGGTTTTACCGGATCCGGGTCCGGCGATGACCATCACAGGTCCCTCTATTTGCGTGACTGCCTGTCTTTGAATTTCATTTAATTCAGATAAAATATCACTCATCTTCTCGCTTCACTTTTCAAGATTTATACGGATGCCTGGTTTATTTGGCCGAATCAAGCATCGATTGGAAAAATCGTTTATAATTTGGATTGGTGACGGAATCCACCACGGAACCGGCCTGTTTTTTCAACACGGGTATCTGCTCATTGCTGACATCACCAGCCCTGATCAGATCTGCAATGCCTTTGATCAATCCGTATTTTTGGAAGAGATCTTCGCTTTCACTGCCACTTTTTATCAAAGCAGCAATTTGCTGCATCATCTGACCAGTTTCCAGCACAGATATTAATGAAATGTAGCTCGAATAAAAGGGAATAGCCGATTGACCCGATACCAATGCTGCATTATCATTAAAAAATGAAAGATACTGAGAATCTCGCGTTTGTGCAAATATACTGGCAGCACCCGTTACCAGAGAAGGCGATTCGTTCACCTCTATGGTTTGCAACACCTCGATGGCTGTCTGGGGATTCAGGTCATTCAGGGATAGTAAGGCTGCATTCACGATGCGGTAGGGTAGTTCCTGCGACTGAGCCAGCGCTATGAGTTTCACCTCATCCAGCGGCTGTCCGAGTTGTCCGGTAATCACGATGGCCTTTTCCCGAACGAAACTGTTCTCAGCGTTTTCAGCCATATCCCGCACGATCTGTCGAACCGATTCACTGCTCGAAGGCTGGACCATATCGAGGGCGATCAATTGGATATCTTTGGATGGAAACCGGAGCAGCCGGGCTACGTCTATCAGGATAGGATTGGCCTGTTGCAAATTTTCCAGAATGACCCCCACGTGGTCAGCGTTGTTGACGAGGTGGGTGGACTGGGCTACGTTGTAATTTTGTTCTGCGGGTGCCAGCAAAACATGGTCGGGATTGAAACTGACGACCGTCGGTGCAGTGGTTTGTCCCTCGATGGTAAATTGCTGTTCCCGTTGATCCAGCCAGAATTCTACCCGGCGGACCGTGTCTCCCGGAGTATAAATATCGAAAGTAGCGGGTAACTGGAAAATGGGCAGGCTGGTTTCAGGATCCTGCGTTTGCTGGATTACTACATCGATCTGCTGAGCTGAGGAGTCGTAGGTGTATTCTATATTCAATTCCGGATGACCGGCTTCAAAAAACCACTGGTTGAAAAACCAATTGAGATCACGTCCTGATACGTGTTCCATCGCAAGTCTCAAATCGTGGGCTTCCACCGAGCTGTATTCATTTCTTTCCAGGTAATATTTGAGCCCGGCAAAGAATGCCCGGTCTCCCAATTCATGGCGAAGCATATGCAGCACCAGGCCCCCTTTGTTGTAGGAATGCGCGTCAAACATTTCTTCTTTTTCCTGATAACCGAAGTGTATCAGGGGGTGGACACCTGAGGTCTGACTCGAATAGATATAGCCGTATTTTTCTTCAAACAACTGAGCCTGGCCTTCGTATTTGCCGTATTTATGTGCCCGCCAGAGGTGCTCGCTGTAATTGGCAAATCCTTCATTCATGGTGAGATTGGACCAGGATTCTGTCGTCACGAGATCTCCAAACCAGTGGTGAAACATCTCATGGGCTACTATCCGGTCGTTGTTGTCGTCGATCAGATCGCGTTTCTTCCTTTGAACAAATTCTCCAAATATAACCGCTGTGGTATTTTCCATAGCCCCGGACACGTAATCCCTGACGACGATTTGATCATATTTTTTCCAGGGATAAGGGATACCGATCAAATCGGAAAAGTAGGTCAGCATTTCTCCGGTGTTTTCATAAATGTACGGGGCGTCCTCTTCAAATTCGGGTTCCACCCAATAACCGAGTGGAATGTCGTTCCATTGATCTTCTACCTTTACAAATTCTCCGACGGCGATCATCACCAGGTAGGGGGCGTGGGGCTGATCCATTTGCCAATGATCGGTTCTCAGACCGTTTCCGGCAGGTTTGGAATCGATCAAAAGACCATTGGACAACGTTTTGAACCGGTCCTCTACGGTCAGTTTAATGGAAGTGGTCATTCGTTCGTTGGGTTTGTCCACCGTAGGAAACCACTTGGAATTGTGCTCGGTTTCTCCCTGGGTCCATATTTGCTGAGGTTTGGAGTCCGTTCCGTCGGGGTTGATAAAGTACAGCCCGTTGTCACCGGTAATGGCCGCGCTCCCTCCGGTCCGGCTGGGATGGGCTACGTATTCGATGACCAATGTGATTTCATCATCCTGGTACCTGGTTTTTTCCAGTTGTATGGTGATTTGAGCATCGTCGTATTCATACTCCAGATCCTTTCCGTTCTCTTTTCTTTTGATGGATTGGATGTCAAAATTTTTGGCATCCAGGACCAACTGCTGGATGGGATCCAGGTAGGGAGTCAGCGTAATTTCGGCCGTGCCTATCACCGATTTATTTTCCCAGTCAAACGAAAGATCGAGATCAGTGTGGAGTATATCGATCGTCCTCCGGTGAGTGGACTGATACACGGGCAGCGTATTGGCCACCTCCGGTTGAGAGGTGTCGGCTGGTTCCTCAAATACCGGATCGTCAGATCTGACGACCAGGGTGTCCAGTTGCCGGACCTCAATATCAGATACAGGCGGATCGGTTGCATTTTTCAATCCGCTACAGGACAAGGTCAACGCGATGATGATTAGTAGAAATGGAATTTTTTTCATTATAGCAAAGTTTGTATTGGGTATCAGACCAGAACACCAGGTACAAAAAAATATCATATATTCAACAAAACACCGGAGCAGCGTTATACTGCAACGTCAAAATCTCTTAATGCGTCATTCAAACTTACTTTTTTATCCGTACTGGGCTTGCGTTCCCCGATGATGAGAGCGCAGGATACCTGGTATTTGCCAGCCGGAAATTCTTTCTCATAAGTCCCTGGAATCACCACACTCCGGGCGGGCACACGGCCTTTGTGAACGACTGGTTGACTACCCGTCACATCGATGATGTGCGTTGACTGGGTCAGGACCACATTGGCTCCCAGAACGGCTTCCTTTTCGATGAGCACACCTTCCACGACGATGCACCGCGAACCGATAAACGCATTGTCTTCGATGATGGTAGGCGATGCTTGTGGTGGTTCCAGTACACCACCGATCCCTACGCCTCCACTCAAATGCACATTTTGACCTATCTGGGCACAGGATCCTACCGTAGCCCAGGTATCTACCATCGTGCCGGAACCGACGTAAGCCCCGATATTCACATAACTGGGCATCATGATCACGCCTTTTTCCAGAAACGAACCATACCGGGCGATGGCATGGGGAACCACTCTGACTCCCTGGGCGGCATAATCCTTCTTCAAGGGAATTTTATCGTGAAATTCGAAAGGCCCCACTTCAATCGTTTGCATGGACCTGGTAGGGAAATAGAGGACGACCGCTTTTTTGACCCACGTATTTACTCTCCAACCTCCCTGACCATCGGGTTCAGCCACTCGCAGCTTGCCTTTGTCCAGGTATTCGACTACTTCTTCGATAGCCTCCAGGGTTGATTTTTCATTGAGTAATGTCCGGTCATCCCAGCATTGTTCTATTGTCTGTCGTAATTGGTTTGTGTCCATATTTCATTTAGATTTTAAATAATTTCAATAAGCCGGATAGCCAGTACCTGACCAAAAAATCCCAGAATTAGACCACCGAGCAATTCGATGATGGTGTGTTTTCTCAAATAAAACCTCGAAAGTAAGATTATAATCAGTATAAGAAAAGTAATTACAACGATAAAATCCAGGCCGAGCTGGAAGAAATCGGATCCCAGCCGGAATGGAAAAACGGAGTAATCAAAGGTTTTCCAGGCGATTACCAGGTTCAACCATACGCCGGCAATTCCAGTGGCATGTACGCTCACCTTCAAAAACAGATTGGCCATGAATAAAAGACTCAGGGAAACGAGCGTCCCCAATATATAAAGCCGGAAGATGGGCGCTACCCCATATTGACTGATGTTGAGATAGTACCAAAGTAAAAAAATGAGCATAGCTATATAAGGTCCGATGCGTTCCATCCGCTGGTCCATATGCAGGGAAGAAATCAAACCCACCTTTTGCATCACCACGATGCTGACCAGTGGCAATATCAGGCAGGTGATCAATGTCTGAAAAACAAGTACCAAATCCTCGAATGGTGCGCTCAATCCGAAAGCTATCGGATTGCAGACCAGGTAAAATATTAATAATCCGGATGGAAACCAGACCGGATGGAAAACGTACGATATGAGGGTGGCCAGTTTTTCACTCATTGACCTCAGAAATAATGACTTCGACTCGTCGGTTCATAGCTTTCAATTCCTCCGTCGAATTATCAGTAATAGGTTCTTTGGGCCCCATTCCTTTGATGCTGATCCGTTTTTCACCGATCCCCTGGGCCAGCAGAAAGGTCTTCACCGCGAAAGCCCTTTTTTCCGACAAGGCAATCAATGCATTCATATCCCCGAAGCTGTCGGTATGTCCTTTAATGAGGATATTAATCTGTGGATGATTTTTCAGGATGACAGCCAGTCGTCTGATCTCCCCATAGGAAACCGACAGGATCCGGTCCGTCCCTTTCTTGAAAAAAATGGGTTCCATTTCGATGGAATTGTTGACCCGGATCGCATCCACAGGGATGAGGAGCGTAGGAATTTCCTTCGCATCCTGAAGAATAGCCTCGATATCGTATTTCCGGGGTTTGGTGATATAGCCTTTCACCTGGGGGTAGTAGGTGGTGACGTTCTTCTCATTGAATTCCATCAGGAATCCTTTTTCATCAACCTCAAATTTCATATTGGTCTGGCCGTCATCCCTGATTTCGAGGACCATGGCCTTGATGGCTTCTTTTGTTTGGGAATCAATGACCTTGATGCGGATCATTTTAATTTCATCCTTTTTGGGTTCGTTGACTATTGGAGCAGGCGGGGGAGGTTTTATTTCGACCGGACGCTCTTCCTCGATGACCGCCACCTGTTTGTCCTGATCTCTGTGCTCGATAAATTCATCAAAATCAAAGTAAAAAATATCCCAGGAACCGTCCCGGTCCGAGGCGAAGTATAACTTTTTCCCCAGTAAAAAAGGATGACCGTCATTGTGATCGGTATTGACCGGAGGAATTAATTTCTGCGGGGTGCTCCAATGCAAATAGGAATCGTCAAGCCGCTGAGAAACATAAATGTTGCTGCGGAACGGATATTCACCCCGCGTGGAGGAAAAAAACAAAAATTTACCATCCTGGCTGAGTGCCGGGCTAAATTCCCTGAAGGACGAATTGAGGCTGGTCAGTGGAATCGGTTCGGAATAGGTGTTGGAATTGACCCTGAAGCAGACATTGAGATCTGTATTGTTCATACCTTTCCGGTCAAACGCCAGAATCATCACTTCTCCGTTGCGGGAGAGCGCCAGATTAGCATCCGTGCCCGACAATTCTTTGAAATCATATATAAACAGAGGTTCCGGCCAGGTAAATTCGGTCTCATCCTTTCTTTGAGTGGTGGAAAACCCCTTGTACATACTCCCGTTCTGGTAAAACTGATTCATGAGGACCAGCGTTTTTTGATCGGGCATCAGGGCGCACACCGAATTGGGCAATGCATTGTTGAGGGGATGTTCGGGGTGAACAAACCTGTCAAACGCTCCATTTTCCAATTCAGCGACAAAAACATCCTGGTTGAAAGGGCTCAGATAGATGTTTTCTCTTTCTACCTGATCCCCCAGTTCTTTATAGAGGTTGGTGACGAAGGTCACGTATTCCCCATATGGCAACGTTTTATACAGATCTTTTTCGTTGTAGATCAGCGTTTTATTGAATTTTGGATCCTTGATTCTGGTGAAGTACATCGTTTCTCCGTTCCACGTCCAGATAGGGCCTATCTCATCCGAAAGAGGGGTGTTGATAAAGCTGGGTAATTTGTGAATACCAGGAGGTAGAAGTTTGTTCTGTGCTGACCCGGTGGTCATGAAATAAAACAGTATTAAAAGAATCCAGGTAAATCTTGCCATCTTCTCGTTCTTGCTGGCAAAAGTACGAAAGAATTTAGTTATTTATTGTCCCCGGAAATTTCTTCATCGCGCAACTCCTTCCTTAATATTTTTCCGACGTTGGATTTGGGTAACTCGGTTCTGAATTCAATATATTTGGGCCGTTTGTATCCCGTCAGATATTCTTTAGCGTATTCTTTCAGCTCTTTTTCGGTAAGGGACTTGTCTTTTTTGACCACAAAGATCTTGACTACTTCCGACGAATGGGGATCTTCCACTCCTATGGCTGCCACATCCAGGACTTTGGGATGCATCGCTATTATATTTTCGATTTCATTGGGATATACATTGAAACCACTGACCAGGATCATATCTTTTTTCCGGTCGACAATCTGAATATACCCATCTGGTTCGAGGATGGCCATGTCGCCGGTTCTCAACCAACCCTCCTTGTCCAGAACTTTTTCGGTTTCATCGGGTCTTTTGTAGTATCCCTTCATTACCTGGGGTCCTTTGACCGCTAATTCTCCTACCTGGTTGTATCCCAGGATCTCATTGTTTTCACCTAATATCCGCACATCCGTCGAAGGTATCGGGATGCCGATAGTACCCAGGCGAGCATCTTCATTGAATGGGTTGACGCTGACCACCGGACTGGCTTCGGTCAGACCATACCCTTCACTCAATACACACCCTGTCACTTGTTTCCATTCCAGCGCCACAGCTTTTTGAACGGCCATACCCCCTCCTACGGTGACTTTTAGGCTTGAAAAATCGCAATTTTTAAATTTTTCGTTTTGCAACAGTGCTTTGTAAAGGGTATTGAGGCCGGGGAACAAGGAGATTTTTTCCTTCTCAAATGCTTTTACTACGGTATTGATCTCCCGGGCGTTGATGATCAATACGTTTTTCATGCCAAGCGCTGAAATAACGAGAAAATTGATCGTAAAGGCGAAGATATGGTACAATGGCAAAGCACATAAAGCGGTTTCCTTTCCTGCATCCAGGTAGGGCGTCATGATCTCCTTGACCTGTAGGCAATTGGCGACCATATTTTGGTTGGTCAGCATGGCCGCTTTGGACACCCCTGTGGTTCCCCCCGAATACTGAAGGATGATCGTGTCACCGGGCGATCTGGTGACGTCGTTGAGTTTAAATTTTTTACCTTGTTTTAGGGCTTCATTGAATGATACGGTGTTGACCAGGTTATGGCGGGGTACCATTTTCTTGATATACCTGACCGCAAAATTGACCATGGTGCCTTTGATAGGACCCAGCAATTCCCCTACCGTCGTCGTGATAATCACGCTGATGCTGGTCTCGGCAACGATCTTTTCGAATTCCGCAGCAAAATTTTCAAGAATTATAACAGCTTTTACTTCAGAATCCTGAAACTGATACTTCATCTCATGAGCCGTATACAGTGGATTGGTGGGAACCAGTATCAGACCGGCCTTGAGGCAGGCATACGCAGCGATGGGAAATTGGAGTACATTTGGGAGAACGATCGCCACCTTTTCTCCTGCGACCAGACCCCTGGACTGGAGGTAGCTTGCCAGGTAAGAGGCACTGACCTCTATTTCATGGAAATTCATTTCCTTTCCCATGAAGGTATAGGCTACGTGGTTTTTGTATTTTTCGAATGATTCCTTCAGGAACTGGTGGAGACTGTCATATTTTTGATAGTCTACATTGACGGCTACGCCAGCAGCATATTTATCGATCCAGGGTTTGTTGCTCATATTTGTTCTAATATGTGTTTGGTCAATACAAATGATTTCCCCACCTCCGGGCAAGTAATTACAGGCCGGTGGTCAAAAAATGCACCACTAAATATAAACAAATATTTTAAAATACCAGATCCATATCGATTTCGGCTTTATCCACATCGACATCCACGATCTTGACGCGTAACCTGTGACCGATCTTGAGGACATCTTTTGATTCCCGGGCCACCGCCACCAGTCGACTTTCAGCCACGTCGTAATTTTCGTCAAACCGGTCAAAGGGAACCATTCCTTCGCATTGATTCTCAATGATCTGTACGAATACTCCCCGGTCAATGATCCCCGAAACGATGCCATCGAATTCCTGGCCGATATGGCGATTCATGAATTCGGCTTTTTTGAATTTGATAGAATCCCGCTCGGCTTCCATCGCTTTTCGTTCCTGATTGGAAATATGGACACATTGGGCTTCCAGGTCAGCCTTGTTGTACCTGGTGACTTTATCTATATTGTCGTATAGTATGCGGTGAGCCAGGACATCCGAATACCGTCGAATGGGCGATGTAAAATGACTGTAATCCGTAAAACCCAGTCCAAAATGCCCGATATTTTCGGTCGAATAGATCGCTTTGGACATCATACGGATCGCCGATGGCTGGATCATCTTGATGGCTTCATCCTCCCTGGCTGCTTCGTTGAGCCGTTTGATGGAGCTTTTGATGGCCTGGGGGCTGTCCATGTAAAACTGAAATCCCATTTCGCTCAGCATCAGTGCGAAATCGTTCATCCGATCCTGGTCCGGCAAATCATGGATCCGGTATATAAAAGGCACCGGAGGGCTGTCCTTGTTGGTCATATAGGTACCTACGTGCAGGTTGGCAAGGAGCATGTATTCCTCTACCAACAGGTGGGTATCCAGTCTTTCTTTGATTTTGATGTCGACCGGTATTTTGTTTTCATCCAGAATGATTTTGACCTCGTCGGTTTCAAATTCCAGCGACAACTTTTTCATCCGTCGTTCCCGGAGTGTTTTGGCAATTTTATTGAGAAACCGGAGATCCTCCTGGAATTCATTTTCCTTTTCCCCGTTGATGATCTCCTGGGCTTCTTCATAACTGAACCGGTAGTCCGAATGGATCACACTCCTTCCAAACCAGGACTTGATGACACCAAAATCCTTGTCCATGACAAATACCGCCGAAAAAGTCATGCTGTCTTCGTTTGGTCGGAGCGAACATAGTTCATTGGACAATTTTTCCGGAAGCATCGGAGCGGTCCGGTCGACCATATACACCGAAGTAGAGCGTTTGTAAGCTTCTTTGTCCAGTGCTGTCCCGGGCCTGACGTAATGGGTCACGTCGGCAATGTGGACGCCTATTTCAATCTGCCCTTTATCGAGTCGCTTTATTGATATAGCGTCGTCGAAGTCCTTGGCGTCAAAGGGATCAATCGTCACGGTCGCCACGTCCCGAAAATCTCTCCTGCTGGCCATTTCTTTTTGGCTGAGTTCAAAACGCATGGAGGCGACTTCTTTTTCTACTTCTTCCGGAAAAATCTCACTAAATCCCTGGTTCGCCAGAATGGACTGCATTCGTACCTCGTTGACATCGTCTTCGGAGAGTATCCTTTCTACATGACCGATCGGACTCTTGCGGGAAGAGGTGGGCCATTTGTCAATTCTGACGATGACGATGTCTCCGTCCCTGGCATTCTTGCTATCTGCGTCGTGGACGTATACATCAAACTGGATCGACGTATTTTGCGGAATCACAAATCCAAAAGAATTATTGGATTGATAGATACCGACCACGTGATTGGTATTGCGCTCGACGATCTTGATAACCTCTCCGCTGTATTTGTTTTTGTTTTTGCTGAGCACCATGACTTCCACCCGGTCATTGTCCAGAGCTCCCTTGAGCCGGCCCCGTGGGACGAACACATCCGATTCCAGTCCCTCGCATATAATAAAGGCTGAACCGTGTTTGGTCATATCCACTTTGCCTTCAAAAATCCGGCTGGCTTTCACGCTGTTTTTATTGAATTTGAACCGGTTTTCTTTCAATTCTATGAGAAAACCCTCGTTGGACAAATGATGCAGCGCATGGTTGACTGAATCTTTATTGTTGGTGAAAGATTCAGAATGCATCAATTGTCTGGCACTGTAGATCTCGCCTGGGTTTTTATAAAATTTGGTCTTTAATTTTTCTCTCAGATCCTCGGTGGCCAGTTTTTTGGGTTTCCGGTTATATTTTTTCTTATTCATTGTTCTAATTAATGTTCCAGGCTGATGTATCCGTCAGGAGTGATTTCAAAAGTGAAATCACGGGTCACTGAAGGATCGTAATCCTGGGTGTTTACATTTCCTGTCACTCCTTCAACCATGTGAATGACAGAATCATTGTCTATCATGGCAATTCTAGTGATCACATTTTTTCCATCCGATTTCATACCAGCGATAATTTGGTGGTGAATCAGGTCTCCTGCATTGTTGTAGGTCATTACATAATAAGCATACTCCAGTAAGGCTGCCTTCCATAAAACGATGGCGATGAAATTTTTTTCAGCCTTCAATTGAAAACACGGTACGTACTCCGTAAATTCATCGTCGGTTTGACCTATATACGGGACCACATACTCGTCCAGAAACTCGGGTCTTATGCCCTTGTCCTGGTTGCTAAAGTCGTGATGTGCATCCTGATGTAAGGTAACAGGAAAAGGTATGGCTTGAAATAAATCGATAAATTTTGAAAATTTTTTTACGTTGGACATAGGGCCCGTCTGCATTGTTTCGCACCACAATATGGTGCAAAATTAGTGGAAATATTTTTAAAAAATTTAGATGCGTTCTAAATAATTATTTATTCTTTTCATATTGGATGGTTCGAATCTATAATTTATAGCTTTGGATGTTGGAATAAAAAATGGTATAAAATCTAAGCATAAAGCTTTAATATATGAATTGGTTGTCACGCTTTTTTACATCTTCTATAGGCCGAAAGCTGATCATGAGTTTGACGGGACTTTTTCTGATCACTTTTCTGGTCGTACACCTGACCGGTAATCTACAATTGCTAAACGATGACGGGGGATTTTCGTTCAATACCTATGCTTATTTTATGACGCATAATGGGTTGATCAAAGCCATTTCGTACGGGCTGTACATCTTTATTGTTTTACACGCGATTCAGGGAATAGTCATCACCGTCCACAACAGAAGTTCGAGGTCAAAACGATACAAAAATTTTAAATATCGCAATGCGAGTTTTGCTTCTTCCAATATGGCACTTTTCGGACTCCTGATTCTGGCCTTCCTGTTTATGCACCTCGGAGACTTTTGGTTGAAAATGAAACTGGGGCAACTGGATATGGTCGAATACGCAGGGTACGGTCATCCCGTAGCCGATCTCTACACCAGGGTCTATACCGCATTTGGTATCTGGTGGATCGTATTGCTTTATGTGATCGGTCAGGTAGCCCTGTTTTTTCACCTGAAGCACGGATTTTACAGTGCCTTTCAGACTCTGGGTTGGCATCACCCCAAGTACACGCCGATCATCAAGGGATTTGGATTGATATATTCCATCGTGATTCCATTGGGTTTTGCACTGATTCCCCTGTACATATTTTTTGTCAAATAACTAATGAGTGAGATGAGTACAATAGTGAAAGAGAACGCTGTAAGCACAGATCAAAATACACTGCTGGATCCTAAAATTCCCGCCGGTCCTCTGGAAGAAAAGTGGCAGAATTATAAGGGCGAACTCAATCTGGTAGCCCCCAATAACAAACGAAACATCGAGATCATCGTCGTAGGAACCGGTTTGGCCGGATCATCCGCGGCGGCATCCCTGGCAGAACTGGGGTATAAGGTGAAGACTTTCACCTTCCACGATTCACCGCGCCGGGCTCACAGCATAGCCGCCCAGGGAGGGATCAATGCAGCGAAAAATTACCAGAACGACGGAGACAGCATTTACAGATTGTTTTATGATACCATCAAGGGAGGGGATTACCGGTCCCGGGAGGCCAATACTTACCGGCTCGCGGAAGTCAGCACCAACATTATCGACCAATGCGTCGCTCAGGGTGTCCCTTTCGCCAGAGAATACGGAGGGCTCCTGGCTAACCGGTCTTTTGGGGGAGTCCAGGTGTCCCGGACATTCTACGCCCGGGGGCAGACCGGTCAGCAGTTGTTGATAGGGGCTTATTCGGCACTGTCCAGACAGGTATCTACCGGTCAGGTCGAACTCTATACCAGACACGAGGTTCTCGATATAGTCATCGTGGGTGGAAAAGCCCGGGGAGTCATAGTCCGGAATCTGATAAACGGCGAGATCGAACGACACTCAGCGCACTGCGTCGTACTCGCTACGGGCGGATACGGAAACGTTTTTTACCTGTCTACCAACGCGATGGGTTGCAACGTCACCGCTGCCTGGAGGGCAGTCAACAGAGGCGCGTTTATGGCCAATCCGTGTTATACCCAAATCCATCCGACCTGTATACCGGTTTCCGGATCCTATCAATCCAAGCTGACCCTGATGTCGGAATCGCTCCGAAATGACGGCCGCGTGTGGGTGCCCAGGAAGAAAGAGGATGTGGAAGCGATCAGGAAAAAAACCAAATCACCCAATGCCATACCGGAGGAGGACCGGGATTACTATCTGGAACGACGGTATCCGGCTTATGGAAACCTGGTGCCCAGGGACGTAGCCAGCCGGGCAGCCAAGCAGGCGTGTGACCAGGGTTTTGGGGTGAACGAATCTGGCCTGGCCGTTTTTCTTGATTTTCAGTTTGCAATAGAACGATACGGAAAAATGGCGGCGCATCAGCACGGGGTCGAAAATCCGGATGCGAACGTTATCCGTCAATACGGGGAGGAAGTCATCGAACAGAAGTACGGCAACCTGTTTGAAATGTATGAAAAAATTACTGGAGAGAATCCCTATAAAACGCCTATGATGATCTACCCTGCGGTGCATTACACCATGGGTGGTCTGTGGGTTGATTACAATCTGGAAACCAATATACCTGGATTGTTTGCGCTGGGGGAATGCAATTTCTCTGATCACGGAGCCAACAGGCTGGGAGCTTCTGCCCTGATGCAGGGTCTGGCTGACGGTTATTTCGTGATCCCCTATACGATCGGTCAGTTCCTTTCACAGGATATCCGGACACCCAGGATTCCTCATGACAGTCCTGAGTTCCTGGAGGCGGAAAAAGCGGTGAACGAACGGATTGACCGGCTGATGGGTGTTCAGGGTGATCTGTCCGTTGATACTTTTCACCGCCGACTGGGAAATATCATGTGGGAGTATTGCGGTATGGCCCGAAACCGGGAAGGATTGCTCAAAGCCCGTGACCTGGTGCGTGAGTTGCGCGAGCAGTATTGGAACAAAGTATATATACCGGGAGACCGGAATGAATATAATCCCGAGTTGGAAAAAGCCCTGCGGGTAGCTGACTTTATGGAGATGGGAGAGGTGATGATTCTCGATGCCCTCAACAGAGAAGAATCTGCCGGTGGTCATTTCAGAGAAGAGTATCAGACCGCGGACGGGGAAGCTTTGAGGCGGGATGAAGGGTTTGCTCACGTGACGGCCTGGGAATGGGATGAGACGGAGCCGACCATGCATATAGAACCATTGATTTTTGAAAACGTAGAACTCAAGGTACGAAGTTATAAATAGCCTTGTGATGACCTGCGGATAAGCGGGGTAGCAGGTCGATCAAAATTTGAATACTTAAATACAAAAAGTATGAAACTTACGCTTCAGATTTGGAGGCAGAGAAACCAAAACGATAATGGTGGGTTTGAAACCTATCAGGTGAATGCCACGGAAGAAATGTCCTTTCTTGAGATGCTGGATGTTCTCAACCAGGAATTGATCGAACAGAAAAAAGATCCGGTCGCGTTTGACCACGACTGCCGGGAAGGTATCTGCGGGACCTGTGGATTGATGATCAATGGTCTGGCTCATGGACCTCTCCGGGCGACCACTACCTGCCAGTTGCATATGCGACATTTCAAGGATGGTGAAACGATCGTGATCGAACCATTTCGTGCCGGCTCGTTTCCGGTCGTCAAAGACCTCGTGGTGGACCGTTCCTCCTTTGACAGGATCATCCAGGCTGGCGGATATATTTCAGTATCCACCGGATCAGCTCCCGATGGCAATGTGATACCCATCGAGAAGGATCAGTCCTCCCTCGCCTTTGACGCGGCTGCCTGTATCGGATGCGGAGCCTGTGTGGCTGCCTGCCCCAATGCCAGTGCGGTATTGTTTACGGGAGCGAAAGTGTCCCATCTGGCTTTGTTGCCTCAGGGGGAAGTAGAATCCAAAAGAAGGGCCCAGCGAATGGTGGCGCAGATGAATAAGGAAGGTTTCGGCAATTGTTCCAACGTGGGAGCCTGTGAGGCCGAATGTCCCAAAGAGATCAGCGTAGCCAATATTGCCCGGCTAAACAGAGAGTATATAAGTAGTTCATTCTCAACGCATAAAATCAAAGACTGAAGATTGTTGTAAAAGTTAAGGTGTGAAATTATTGAAAGGCTTTGATTAAAAATTTTTAGATTTGCACTAATCCCATTTACCACGTCCCCCGGGGGAAATGAACTACATTGGATTTTATATCTCATTTTATCCAAAACTTCTCGGGGGACTATTTTTTCTTCCCCGGTAATTTTTAGATGATTTCTATCCGCTGAGTCGTTATATCTCCAGTATGATTAGACTTTTTCTCATTCTGACTACTCTTTTGATGGTCCGTCTTGCCGACTCACAGTCCTTGCCTGAGGGATTTTTTCTGGAGACGGTCACAGATCAAATACCTTACCCGGTCGGGATGGTCCATACTGGTCGGGAAGTTTCCTACGTGTGGTCGCAGGATGGCAAATTGTGGGAAATGACCGGTCATCAGATCAGCAGCGGTCCCGTCATTGATATTTCCGATGAAGTGGGATTTTGGAGCGATCATGGAATGTTGGGGGTCGCCCTGCATCCCGATTTTCTGAATAATGGTTGGATATATCTCATGTATGTCGTAGACCGATACCACCTTTATCACGGTTCGGATAGTCAATATGACGCAGGTGTTGACGAATACAATCAGGCCACGATTGCGCGGATTACACGTTATACGATCGATTTGTCCAATCCCGGTCAGGTCTTACCGGACAGCCGCAAAATTATCATAGGGACGGGGCCTGTGGATGGGATACCCATTACGACCAAATCACATGGGATCGGAACGCTTTTGTTTGGGCGGGATACCAGCCTGTTGTTTTCTGTGGGCGATGGGAGCGCCCCGGGCAAGGATTTTGTCGGTCAACAACCTTTCCCGGATCTGGCTTTTGATCAGCAGGCACTGGACGATGGAATATTGCGGGAAGAGGAAAACATCGGAGCATATCGCTCTCAGTTTTTGAACTCCTATTGCGGCAAGATTCTCAGGGTCGATCCTGAAACCGGTGAAGGTTTGCCCACCAATCCGTTCTATAGCCCGGAACGCAAGGATGAGCCTGTTTCAAAAGTCTGGGCACTGGGATTCAGAAACCCATTCAGAATGACCTTGTATCCAGGTTCCGCCAGCGAAGCGAATGGACCCGGCAATCTTTTGGTGGGAGATGTGGGGGACTGGAGCTGGGAGGAGATTAATATTGTGGATGGGCCCGGTCTCAATTTTGGATGGCCGGTCTTTCAGGGGCAGGAATCGTACTATTTGTTCCGGGATAAGGAAGTGCCCAATTACGATGCACCGATCGGCGGCGGTAACTGTAGTCAGCAATATTTTTATTTTAAAGACCTGATTGTGCAGGCTACCACCAGCCATAGCGTCCGCTTTGCTCATCCGTGCGACGATAGAATCACGGTTCCGGAATCTGTACCTACCTTCGTTCATCAACGACCCGTGATGTCCTACGCCAATTGGATCAGCGATACCGTATCTACTTTTTTACCTGGCTTCTCTGAAGATGGCAAAGCCGTGGTCAGAGGGATTCACGACCCCGGGACCTCGTTGGAGTACGGGGATGATTTCAATGGCAGTTCGTCCATAGGAGGGGTGTTTTACACGATGGACGCGTACCCGGATTCTATGCGCAATGCCTATTTTCACGGAGATTTTCACGGTTGGCTCCGGGTGTTGACGTTTAATCAGAACCGGGAGGTCAGAAGTATTCAAAATTGGGCAGATGGCATAGGAGGTGTAGTGCAGATGACGGAGAATCCTTACGATCAAAACGTATATATCGTCACGCACGATCCGCATAGAATTCAGAAACTGAGTTTCGAAGGAAATCGCAAACCCGTCATAATCTGCACACCCGATACGGTGTTTGGGGCAGGACCTCTCACGGTCCGTTTTGATGCCTCAGAATCCTATGATCCCGAGGGGGGTGCGCTGAATTTTGTATGGGAATTGGGTGATGAAATCCTGAGTAGAGCTCCCGGATTTCAATACACGTTTGCCGGTGACCAGCCACAATCTCACACGATACAACTCACCGTGACGGATATTTCGGGCAGTTCCAGTCACAAGGATATCCTCATTTCTGTCAACAATACCCCGCCTGAGGTGGATATCGTCACTATACAAAACAGTGACAAATACAGCATTCTACATTCCACAGAATGGCCCCTGGAAGCTGAGATTTCCGACAAGGAACATAGCGCACAGGAATTGAAATACGAATGGACGGTCTTTCTCCATCACAATACCCATTTTCACCAGGAATCCCAGTTTACAACCCCCACGGCCCGGGCTTATATCGAGCCGCTTGGTTGTGGTATCGAAACCTATTACTACAGGATCCGGTTGTCGGTCGAAGATCCGCTGGGGCTCAAAACGGTGCGGGAAAAGTATCTGTATCCCAATTGCGATGAAGTCAAAACCGAATTCAGGATTTTTCCTAATCCGGCTGACCGATATCTGACTTTGCAGGCCATCGGAATGGATGGGGGAGAGGTGAAGGTGTTTTTGCACGATGCGCGTGGTCGACTTCATTTCAAAGCGGAGAAAACACTTCACGAAGGCGGGGGCGTCCGTTTGAATTTACCAAATCTGCCGTCGGGAATATATACTCTTCAGGTTTTGGGAGAGCACTTTCGAATCAGGAAAAAAGTGTCGATTGCACACTGATCATGGATAAAATTGCCGCTTCAAAATGGATCAAACAAAGAGGCCTGCAGTTGGGCTTCAGCCGGGTGGGAATAGCCCGGGCGGATGAACTGACCGAAGAAGGTAAAAAGTTGAGAGAGTGGCTGGACCGGGGATACCATGGGGAGATGAGCTACATGGAAAATTATTTTGACAAAAGAACGGATCCCCGTCTCCTGGTGGAAGGCAGTCAATCCATCATCGTCCTGGCGTACAATTACCACAATCCGGTGGAGCTTCACCCGGATTCCTACAAGATATCCCAATACGCCTACGGGAAGGACTACCATCACATTATAAAGAAAAAGCTCGGGGAATTGCTGTCCGCTATCAACGAGGATATTTCACCAGTCAACGGTCGTGTCTTCGTGGATTCAGCTCCTGTTCTGGAACGGGTCTGGGCCGAACGGGCGGGCATTGGCTGGCGAGGGAAAAACACCCTGTTGATTCACCCGAAGGCGGGATCTTATTTTTTTCTGGGCGAGATAATGATCGATATCGAACTGGCCTATGACCAACCCATCCAGGATTATTGCGGAACCTGCCGGCGTTGCATCGATGCCTGTCCTACCGATGCCATCGACCAGAATGGCTACCTGCTG
>CALEIL010000254.1 GCA_937876435.1 uncultured Bacteroidota bacterium | reverse complement strand
ATGATATGTATTTAGATTTTCGTGCACGAGTCTCTCATACCCTCTCCACTCTACCGGATGATTGTATTACCTCGATACAATGTAGCAATTTTTGCTTAATCCATCATGACTATTATTTTATAGCTTCGATATTTGTGGGTGTCGCCAGATATTGCATAATCCTGAGCGAAATGGGGATCTCCGCTGTTCTACCGCTAAAAGTTTCATCCGATTGTTGAATATCTAAGCCATGGTCGTTTTATGCCCTTCCTGCGATCAATGATTGATTCATGGATCTTCCATCTTCCGTGAATGTATTCGTTCGTATAACACTCTTAAACAATTCTGGTATGGCTTATCGATTGATTTTGCGGTTCATGCAGATCGGGATATATCCAAAAATGACAGGGTGTGGGGAGCTAAGTATGCCCAACTCCAAATGGACAGTTACCTACGATGTAGTATTGACCTATACTCCCTCTTCTTCATCATTCCTTTGAGTAACGAATGAATTCTGGCAGTCAAATTTCAAGCACTCGTGGATTTGTGTTTGTTCTACTGTATGGGACATATCAAATACAATTTCTGTCCTATTACCACAGGATGGACAGGTAACCGGTTGGTCATTATATAAAAATACTGATTTAAAATCAATCATTTGAATGGAGTTTGAAATGGGTGATTTTATCCCTATTGCCCATCAATTTACAACGGTGGTAATGGCTACGTATTGTTCTTTCGTTTTATTGGAAGGCCGAAGCCGGATTTCACAGCTTGATACCATCCCTATTGCAGCTTAATTTTTTAGTTATAAAGATAACTCCCTCCCTCGGCGCCTCACCCTCAAAAGTCTTATCCGCTGTGATTACCCGAAATGTCATAAGGATATGGAATGCCCGGTACCACAAGCCTACAGTCCACTCCCCTTACTCATTAGACTCATTCAAAATCTTCACAAACTCACCGACAACCCTCATCCCTGAGGCGTTTTCTTCTGTGATACGAATATTGTGGTATGAACTATCAAATGAATTGGGTCTCAACACTACTAAAGTGTGCTCCCATCCATCCGGAGTAATAGTTTTTTCACTGGAATAGGTCTTGATGGTAAATGCCGAGTTAAAATCCGGATCTTGAATATCCATATTCTCAACCAATACAATTTTCCCATTTCTGCTTCCACCAGCATAGGGCTTGAACAAGCAAATAGAACCATTTGGAATCACTCTGTTCATCGACTCCCCTATGATCCTACAAGCGAAATAATCGTTGTTCGAGCTGTTTTCAGGTCCCTCGATGTACGTATAGTCCTTCTCAGATTGCAATTCACTAAACGTGCCAGCGGCGGCATAAAAGTCATATAATGGAACGGGGTTCCTTATCTTTCCTTCAAAATCGGGAAGTTTTTGAACAGGGATGGGCTCAGCTGTCTGTGCTCGTCCATGACCATTGACTGTTGGCTTTTCCTGTAAATAGTTGTACATCGTCGGTGCAACAGGGTCATCTAAATTGAATCTGATTTTCACCACTGGAAGTTGTTTTCCATTATCATTGGAAATGGTGGTTTGGTCCACTCGATTCAATTCAGGTCTTACATCGCCCATATAGTAGAAGTCCATTCCTTCATCATTGTTCTTCTTGATAAACAATGGGAGGCGAATCGGCCCCTTATAGCCCAGGATTGATTGGACATCATTACTTTTCACCGTTCTGTTGGACTTTGACATCCAATCAAATTCTTTATTATTTACAAACTCATCCTCGTACTTGGTCGATTCCGAAATATGCTCTTCTTTATGATAGTTCACGAAAATGGGACAATGATCATTATCCGGGCTTACAAGATATCCACCCACGTTTTGGGCCACCGGATTTGCCGATACATTCAATATTCTAAAGACATCTTTGCGCGAGTACTTTCTGTACAGTACAAATCCATTTTTCCATTTTCCCAGGTCAAACAATCGATCGAATTCGTAGATCGAGTAATTTACTGAATCAATTAAAAAACGCGTGAAAATTTCATGACTTAGATGTGAATTGAACTCATGTGAAAAGACAAAATTTCCGTTTTTAATGCTCAGTATGTCTAAGTGATATATCTCTTTCACAGACGACATCTTCCTGTTTTTGCTTTCGCGTACAAACTCAAAGTTTAAATTGGTAACGCAGGATTCTATCGTATCATCCGATACGGAATAACCGTACTTTTCAAGGACCCCGTTTTTCAAATCTGTTACCGCAAGTGTTCCATTATCGATCAGTAGCTTGAGAATTAAACTTTCCTCAACCCTTTTCGAGTTATTTACTTCTTTAGAAAACAACTCCAGAAGTTTAATCTGCAATGGAGATAATGAAGGGTATTCTAATTTCTCAACTCTTGCCATAAAGTTGTAGTAGGATTTGTCGTACTCCACAAATAAGAACGGATCCCGGGATCCATGCTCAATAAAGTCCATCATCAATGGAACCCGCCCCAACTTGAACTTCAAAAGGTTGTAATCCTTCTTCAGGTCAGTTAACAAATTCATTTTGGCGAAATCAATGGATTGAAAGATTCTCTCTTTGGTGATTTCATCGAAATTAATGGTCGAAGTTCCCGGAATCATTCTACTCCCTTCCGTCATTAATTTCCTCAAAGAGTCCTTATTGTAGGAAGTATCGCCGTACAATGCAATTGGGATCAGGTAATTATTTTCATAGTTCCCAATGAAATCAATCACTGTCAAATAGGCTTTCCCATCCACTTTCCGAAGCCCTCTTCCCAATTGCTGTATAAAAATAATCGCTGACTCAGTGGGGCGAAGCATGATTACTTGATTGATTTTAGGAATATCAATCCCTTCGTTGAAGATATCGACTGTGAAAATGTAATCTAGTTTTTCAATCAAATCATCAGTTTCTAACCGCTCGATCGATTTGGATCTTTCCTCCTCAGAGCTATCTCCTGTTAAGGCAATCGTCTTAAAACCGCGGGCATTGAACAATTTGGATAACTCCATTGCTTCGTTCCTTCTGGAACAGAAGATTAAGCCTCTCGTTATTCCATTATCACTCCCGTAGAATCGTGCGTGTTCAATGATTCTTTCTACTCGTTCTTCAGAAACTAAATATCTGAAATCTGATTTGTGGTCCACTTCAGCGTTGTCTATCGACAAATCGGTGACACCATAATAGTGAAACGTACTAAGCATTTCCTCTTCCATTGCCCTGTTTAAGCGGATTTCATAAGCAATGTTGTGGTCAAAGAGTTGAAATATATCGTTGCCGTCTGTTCGTTCGGGAGTAGCTGTCATCCCCAACAAAAATTTGGGTTCAAAGTGTTCAATTAAGCGCAGGTATGAATCAGCTCCTGAACGGTGAGTTTCATCGATTATGATGTAGTCGAAATGATCTTTCGCAAAGTTGTCCAAATGGTTGGATTTGGAAATAGTTTGAATAGTTGAGAACACAAAATCACAGTCCAGATCTTTCTGATTTCCAGAATACAGACCCATGGTTTTTCTTTCCCCAAAAACGCTGCGAAATGTGTGCAAGGAGTCTTTTGCGATGGTTAATCTATGTACTACGAAAAGCAACTTAGCCGGATTAAATGCTTTGGCATCAAACGCCGACAAATAGGTTTTCCCAGTTCCCGTGGCAGAAATGATGAGCGCTTTATTTTTTTGTTGACTCCTCAATTCTTGCAGATTCTTCAACGCTTCTACTTGCATTGAATTGGGACGGATGTGGGCCCGTGAATCAACTATACTTTCAAGTTGAATTTTTTGCCTCAGCAAAAATTGAACCTGATAAATTTCCTGATATGATAATATGTATTCTGGTGATACAGGAATACCTTTTTCAAAATCTAAATGAAATTCCCGGAGTACCTTTTCGACGATCCCGCTCTCGTCTAAAGCAGATAATTTGATATTCCACTCTTTATTAGTGGACAGTGCCTGCGCTGTCAGATTACTACTACCTACGATCAGATTGTAGTGATCTTTGTTTTTAAAGATATATCCTTTGGTGTGGGTATTGCCCGTGATTGCAATTCTGAGGTCTATGTTTTTAAACTGGACCAATCGTTTTAGTGCTTCGGGCTGGGTGAAATTTAAATACTGGGAAACTAATATTTGACCCTGGATCCCGCGGTTCTCAAGTTCCTTGAGCACGTTGATGATCGTAGCTACCCCGCTGGTTGTGACAAAAGCTACGGAAATAAAAAACTGATTGCAATTTTCAAACTCATGAAGGATAGTGGAGAGAATCTTTTTTGGGGGATTTTTCTGATTAACGAGTAATTCAGGTTGATAATCCATATTAGACAAAATGGATTTATCTACAAAGCCCGTTTGCAAGCTTTCGTTGAAATTTTGGATGAGATTATCCATTCAAAACCAGTTTGTCCACTATAGGTATATCCGCTGCAGCCCAATCCAGCGTATAAAGTTCGTGAACTGGCAGCCATTTTTGGTCTATGTGTTCGTGTAATGTGAGTTGTTTTGATTCAACTTCACACAAGTATCCGTGCATCGTGAGTTCAAAATCCGGATATCGATGCACGACGGTCAGGTATAGGGATTGGATCCTGGGTAAAAGATTCAGTTCCTCCCACAACTCGCGATTCAAGGCTTCTTCTTTTGTTTCACCGGTATTAATCTTGCCTCCTGGAAATTCAAATTTCTCTGAAATGTAATGGTATTTATTTTTTGGTCTCTGAACACAAAGTATCTGATCTTTACAAAAAATCACACCTGCAACCACTTCAATCATTTTCATTATTAAATTCCTTATATTTGACGACATCGATCCGGGTATATTCCATATGACCTCGTATGAGCGTAAGCTTTGGGTAACGATGTCTAACACCCCTTGTTATATGAATACTTGTTTTTAGTTTATCCGTTTTCAATTTTTCCTTGAGGAAGATAATCTCCGACTAAATTCCATTCCATTGAGTTCCCCCAATCATGACCGTGATCACTAACATTTATTGCCTTATGGACTTCAGATACTTTGTACTTACCGTAGGTCAGTAAAGCTAATATTTTTCCTGGTCTAAGGTGTTGACTTGCCCAACTTAAGGGGGAATCGCCATTAACGTCTTTGACCTGCTTGTCAGCTCCATTGCTGATCAGGAAGGATATCGTTTTTTCATCGGCATAGGCTGCTGCCCGATGAAGCGGAGTTTCCCCTTTTGTCCGAACATCCCGCATAAATGCTCCAGTTTCCATTCCCGAAATTGTCTTTGCATTAATATTTGCACCCTTTTCAAATAGTTTGACGACATAAAAATAATAGGGTCTGCCTGCTTTGGTTAATGCATTGTGTAGAGGGGTTTCGTTTGTCTTTTCAACACACGAATTCACATCAGCGCCATGATTTATTAAAAAATCGCAGACTTTCCAATGGCCAAAAAAAGCGGCGTTTCCAAGTTCCTCATTGAGATTGATACTTTCCAACGTTCCACCATTTTCAATTACGGATTTTAATCCCGTAAAATCATTAAAGTAGACTAACCATGGAAGTGGTCTTACCGGGCCCTGGTTGAGCGAATCTTTCCAATTCTCCCTTCCCATTAATTCAATAAAAAAATCGGTTCTACCCCGGCTGATTAATTCAAGTATTTCAGCAAATTTCATTGTTTGACATTTTTATTAAGTGCAACTCGGTCCCAGTGCATCACCGCTACGATAGAGGATGTTTTGGTTCTCAGGGTAGGAAGGAATAAAAGCCATAATAAAGGTCGTTGGAGTTTTCGTAAAGGTCTAATATAAATCATTTACCTCTGTTTATCTCATAATTTGGGGCACTGACATGCTCTGCTATAAAAAGACCGTTGGGGTTTCATCAAAAAACTAATATAGATCTTTTATGGGAGTTATTTAAAAATTGAGACAGAATTGAACTCGATAATAATCACCCTTGCTTTTGTTGTAACACGTCAAGGTTGCAAATCTCTTAGGGGAACTACCCATTTTGATGCTTTGAAATCCCCCTCATTAAATCATGGTTTGTGCTGAATCCTATGCGTGAGTTCCCAACTGCTCATTTTTTCGATAGGTATATTCTGCCTACCTCCGTCGTTAAGCCACATATTTCCGCTACCCATGGTAACTGGCCATGTATGCGACACTGTTTGGCAATCTGTATACAAAGTCACAAAGGTAAATCCCTGAAAGATATTTCACATGAGCTCAATCTCTCTTATTTTACCGTAAAAAATCATCTAGCTGAAGCGCGTAAAAAATTACGTGAATTAATTGGTCCGGATGTGTTGTATATATTTGCGATTGGGGGCATAGAGAGCTTGCTGTATTGGGTGTAAGGGAGAAAATACAAAGACATCCGGATGCCCCATTCTCGTATTGTATATAGAAGAAGCCCTCAGGTCGGTACTTACAAACCCCTAAATGGTTGACTTTGCCATTTTTAGTTTTAATCGTCACACAAAAAATATCCATATTGATGTGAATGCAACCGAATGTCCCGGTCAAAACAGGACATATTCAGTATTTATCCATTGGAATGTGCTCACAACCATCACTCCAGCCGATAGCAGCGGTAACCATTTTAAGTTCCGGTATTGTTGGGAGTAAACGCCTAATCTCTTCGTCAGGCAATTGATTCAGGAAAACCGTACTCTCAATCCGGTTTGTGGATTACATTCTCTATTCCTGATTCCTGGTCTCCTCTTCTACACTCTCCTGCACCGCATCGAGTGAACCCGGATTCCAGCCGCCACCCAAAGCCTTGTAAAGGGATACCACAGCGGAAACTTTTCGCAACCTGGTATCCACCAGACTCAGTTCGGTAGTGAATACCTGATCGCGGGCCCGCAATACTTCGAGGTAATTGGCCAGACCGTTGTTCAATAATTCATTTGAAAATTCTACGGCCTGATCCAGTGCTTCGAGCTGGGATTCCTGATAGACGATCTTTTCATCCGATTTCTGGGCTATTGTCAAGGCATCCGTCACCTCCTGAACGGCCTGAAGATATGCATTTTCGTACTGCAAGATCGATTGTTCGTACAGTAGATTGGATACTTCGAGCTGGGTTTTATTCTGACGGCGATCCAGAATCGGCTGTGTCAATCCTCCGGCGATGTTTGCGAATAATGAACCCGGACTGAGGAAGTCACCGATTCTCACGCTTTCGAGACCAGCCCCGGCGTTGATTCTCAAGGCCGGATAAAAATTCGTTTTGGCCACATTGACCAATTCAAAATCACTTCGGATCTGATACTCCAGTTGTCTGAGATCGGGGCGATTGGCCAGGAGTTGTGCAGGCAAACCAACCTCGAGATACTCCGGCATTTCAATACTCAGCCAATCCTCTCTTTCGATGGGCTGATATGGCCGCGCCAGCAAGGTATTGAGCGTATTCTCCAATAAGAAGATATTTTGCTGGATATCCACCAAAAGAGCCTGGGCAAAATGCATTTGCGCCATATTCTGTTGGACCGCTACTTCGGTCACCGAAGGGGTTCCGGCTTCCTTCAAGGCTCTGATCGTCTCGACGCTGGTCCGCCAGTTTTCGATCGTGTGTTCCGCTACCTCCTTCCGGGCATCCAGCGCTGTAAGCTGATAATACAGGGAAGCGATCTGACTGATCAATTGCGTCTGAACGGCCTGGAGTCCGGCATGAGCGGATTGATAATCAGCAAAGGCCGCTTTTTCCTGACTCTTCAATTTGCCCCAAAGATCGATTTCCCACGAAGAATTGACACCCAGTTGGTATCCCTGGTATCCACGGTCGTCACCAGATCCCCCGGGAGTATTTTCAGACAATACCCCGTACGTGAGTTGGGCCCCTGCTGATAGCGTCGGAAAATAGGCAGCCCTACCCTGCAAATAATACGATTGGGCGATTTCGATCGATTTGACTGCCATACCAAGATCGCGATTGTTGGCCAGCCCGGTGTTGATCAAATCGATCAACTCACTGCTTTTAAAAAATTCGTCGATCGATAAATTTCCCAGCGTGGATGAATCCGTGGTGATCTCGTCTATGGGAAACTGTTCGATGGAAATAGAGTGGTCTACTCCTGCAAATTCCTGCGTAACCTGGCAACTAAAAACCAGTATTGAGCTAAGTGCTAACGCTATCCAGGTCAATCTCATAATGATCGATTTTCTTGGTCTGTAGATGCTGCTTGCCGTTCAGCGACAGCTTTGGGTACGCCGGTTATTTTTTCCTGCAACCATTGGAATGCCACAAACAGAACCGGTATCACAAAAACACCGATCACCGTTCCTATCAAAAGCCCGCCGGCAGCTCCTGTTCCGATCGAGCGGTTCCCCACGGCTCCCACTCCGGTCGATAACACCAGCGGCATCAGTCCAAAAATAAAAGCGAAGGACGTCATCAGAATCGGACGCAACCTGACTTTGGCCCCATCCAGGGCGGCCTCATACAAGCCCATTCCCTGTTGACGCCTTTGCCTGGCAAACTCCACGATCAATATCGCGTTTTTGGCCAATAATCCGAGGAGCATAATCAAAGCTATCTGAAAGTAGATGTTGTTGTCCAGACCAAATGCCCAGGAAGACAGATAGGCCCCGAACACTCCGACTGGCAATGACAGCATCACGGACAAGGGCAGCAAATAACTTTCATACTGGGCTGCCAGAAAGAAATACACAAACAATATACTCAGTCCAAATATGATAATGGCCTGTCCTGCGGAAGATATTTCCTCCCTGGTCAGTCCTGAAAATGCGTAATCAAACCCCTGCGGGAGATGGGTGGTAGCGAGTCGTCGGATGGTTTCGACCGCATCTCCGGAGCTATAGCCCGGTGCCGCCTGTCCCGTCACTGATACGGCATTGAAGAGATTGAACCTGTTCACCGTCTGTGGACCGTATATTCGTTCCAGATGAACAAACTCAGTCACGGGTGCCATTTGACCTTCTTCGTTTCGCACCATGATCCTGTCCAAATCCGCCAGTTCTCTCCGGTCTTCGGGCAAAGACTGGATATACACCCGGTATTGCTTTCCAAAACGGCTGAAGTCAGCCGCATAAAATCCACCGATATAACCCTGAAGCGTACTGAGGATGGAGCTGACGGTCACCCCGGCTTCTTTGGCCTTGGGAACGTTTACCTCCAGTTCATACTGGGGAAAATTGGTACTGAACGAGTTGGATGCAAATCCAATAGACGGCTCCGCCAGTAGAGCATCTACAAATCCGGTAGCGGCTTCATCCAGGTCTTTGAAGCTCCCACCCGTCCTGTCGAGAAGTTCCAGTTGGAAACCATCGGCAGAACCAAATCCACGGACACTCGGTGGCGAGAAAAATATAATATTGGCGTCGGGAATGGTCTGAGCCACGCGGGAAAGCCGGGCAATCAAACCTGTCACGGTACTCTCCTCTGCCTCTCGCTCTTCCCATTTCTTCAACAACAAAAAGCCCATCCCGTAGGAACTACCTCCTCCTGAGAAAAAGTTTCGGCCTCCGTACAATGTTTTGCCATTGATCTCATCAAAATCATTGAGCTTCTCATTGAGGGTCTGAAGGACCTGATAGGTTCTGTCGTAAGATGCCCCCTCAGGTAATTCTATATTCATAAAAATAACACCCCGGTCCTCGGAAGGGATAAATCCCGTGGGCATAGCACGGTTGACAAGGACCACTCCCACTACCGATGCTACCAGGACCACTGCGGTTATCCATTTGTATTTCAGTAAAAATGAAAGCGAGTTGACATATTTACTCCGTACCGCGTTGAATCCGATATTGAAGCTGTAAAAGAAGCGGCGCATTAGGTTTCTGTTCTTATCCCCATCGAGATTGTTGGCGTGGCGGGACAAGGCGATCGCACACAGGGCCGGACTGAGCGTCAGCGCATTCACGGCTGAAATCAATATGGCGATGATCAGGGTCACGCCAAACTGTTTGTAAAAAACCCCGGCAGAACCCTGAAAAAAGGTTACTGGGACAAAAACGGCTGCCATTACCAGGGTGATGGATATGATGGCTCCTGTAATCTCGCTCATCGCCTGGTGGGTCGCTTTCCGTGCATTTCGCTCTCCGTCCTCCAGCTTGGCGTGGACCGCTTCCACGACGACGATCGCGTCATCCACCACGATGCCGATCGCCAGGAGAAGCGCAAAGAGGGTGAGCAGGTTAATACTGTAACCCAGGAGATTGAGAAAGAAAAAGGTACCTATGATCGATACCGGCACAGCGATGGCCGGAATCAGGGTAGATCGGAAGTCCTGCAGAAAAATAAACACGACGAGAAAAACGAGAATAAAGGCCTCGATCAAGGTGGTCGTTACATTTCCGATGGATGCGGTGAGAAAATCGTTGACGTTGAAGTTGATTAGATAATGCATGCCTTCAGGGAAGTCCTGAGCCAATTCTTCGAGTCTTTGCTCCACCGCCTGAATAATCGCCTGGGCGTTGGATCCCGGCGTTTGATAAACACCAAAATTGACCCCGGGGTGGTTGTTGGCCAGGGCCGTTCCGGTATAGGCCTGGGTGCCAAATTCCACTTCCGCGATGTCTTTCAACCGGAGCAACTGGCCATCCCCAATGGATTTGATGACTATATTTTCATATTCAATCTCGGTTTTGAATCGACCGGGATAGCGCAGGATATACTCAAAAGCATTCCCGGAGTTTTCACCCAATGCCCCTGCTGCCGCTTCAAGACTCTGTTCGTTGATCGCTGCAATCACGTCGCCGGGCATCAAATCATACGCGGCCAATCTTTCCGGCAACAGCCAAATCCGCATGGAATATACATTCCCCCCGAACGACCGCACCTCTCCTACTCCCGTAATCCTTTGCAGTTCCGGGATAATGTTGATGTTGATGTAGTTTTGGATAAACTTGGCATCGTAATCGGGATTGGAGGAATAAATGGAGGTAAACATCAACGAACTGGTCTGTTGTTTTTGGGTAATTACACCTGATTGGGTTACCTCACGAGGTAGTAAAGGAGTTGCTCGTGCCACCCTGTTTTGCACGTTA
>CALEIL010000253.1 GCA_937876435.1 uncultured Bacteroidota bacterium | reverse complement strand
TGGATCGGAATAAGAGCCTGAATCTCTTTATGCAAAATTTTGCCGACGTGGTTCGCATTCCGCCCCCAAACCCGGTGAAGACCAACCTCAATGACCTGGTTCGCAGGGTTTTCCGTCTAATGAAATCCCGAGCGGGTGATTTAGGCCACGCTTTTGAACTGATAATGCCGAAAGAAACGGTTTCCGCAACCCTTGATCCCGAGCAAATGGAACAGGTGCTGATCAACGTCATCCTCAATGCCGTGGAAGCGATAGAAGATACCGGTCGGGTGACGGTAGAACTCCGGGGTCTTCCGGCCTCGATACAGGTCAGGGACAATGGTTTCGGTATTTCAGGTGAAAACGAAGATAGAATTTTCACGCCATTTTTCAGTACCAAACCATCCGGTCAGGGTGTGGGCCTCACCATGGTTCGGGAGATACTGAACAACCATGGATTTGATTATCGGCTTTGGTCGGAAGGTGGGATTACGACATTTGAGGTGGTGATGGAGTAAATATAAGTTATCAGCTTTAGATAGTCAGCATTCGGGTAGGCTACCCGCAGCTGGGATGCTTCGACTTTGCTCAGCACGAGTGCTCCGGCTACATTGGACCACACCCACACCAACTAACTTATCTTCCGAAAAAAGGGCATGTAGTTGCTATAAATGCGGTAAATTGCCCTCAATTTCTCCAAAGCTTTGAATTTCCTGATACATAGCATCCAAGCACTTTAACCCACATTGCTCAAGCCAACAGCAATCTGGGCTTTAAAATGTTAAAATTGGGCTGATTTTCGGCACATTTCGACTTTTCTCTTCTGGAATTGTGGCTAGGATGTGCGTGTTTACTGGGTTTTCCTTTTGAGAATTTGATTTGTAGTACACAGGGGAGTTGATTGGGTGGAATAAGCCTGCGTATCTTTGCCACATGTATTTCAAGCAGAGTGGACGGAATAATCCCAGGACGAATCAGTATGAAAGTTATTATCGTCTTGTTGAATCCTATCGAAATGTTGATGGGAGAGTTAGCCATCGGACAATTCTCAATGTTGGCTTTATAGAAGACGAACTAACTCCGGAGCAACTTAATATTATCGCCCGTACTCTGACCGACATTTACCAGGGTAAGCAGACGATATTCAAATTTGAGCAAACTGACAATCTGATTGATAAATGGGTTAGTAGGCTGTGGTCACAAATTATAGCTGGCCAAAAGCTGGATCTCACAGTATATGATGCCAACAGCCGACAAGTTTGCATAGATACTATAAAGCACAAAGATGTTCGCGAGATCGGGGCTGAATGGATATGTTACAACACATGGCATCAACTCGGTTTAGATCAGCTACTTGAGCAAAACGACTTCAGCGAATTGGAAATACAGTTAGCACAGACTCAGGTAATAAGCAGAGCAGTATATCCGGCATCAGAATTGGCAACTTCAAGATGGATCAAAGAAAACTCAGCGATAAGTGAACTAACGGGATATCCACTGGATAAGATGAACAAAGACCGTTTGTATCAAAGTGCACTAAAATTATATGACATAAAAGATAAGCTGGAGCAACATCTGTCAAAAAGAACCAATGAGTTGTTTGATATACAGGATAAGATCATGTTGTATGATCTGACAAATACATATTTTGAAGGTGTCAAGAAAAATAGTAAACTGGCCAAATTTGGCAGGAGCAAGGAAAAAAGAACAGATGCGAAAATAGTAGTACTTGCCCTGGTTGTCAATATTTATGGGTTTATCAAATATTCAACCATACGCGAAGGTAATTTTTCAGACAGCTCTGACCTTGAATCGATCATTGATAATCTGAATTACGTTTCAACTGAACAACCCCCGCTGATAGTAATCGATGCTGGAATAGCCACGAAGGCAAATTTACAGTTAATCAGACAGAAAGGGTATCACTACCTGTGTGTAAGTAGGAATAAACTAAAGGACTATGAATTCGATCAAAGCAGATTAGCCATTATCCTAGAGACTAAATCCAAGCACGAAGTATTGATCAAGAAAGTAATTGCAAAGAATGACACAGATTATTACCTTGAAATAAAAAGCAGTAAGAAAGCACAAAAAGAAGCAGGCATGAAAAGCCAGTTTGAGCAACGCTTTGAAGAAGAGCTCACAAAGATCAGGAATTCTTTGAGCAAAAAAGGCGGTACCAAGAGAGTGGATAAAGTGCATCAGCGAATAGGAAGAGCTAAAAAAATGTACCCTTCGGTTCACTACAGATATAATATTGTAGTAACCAACGATGAGAATAATAAAAATGTAATCGATATAAAGTGGAGTATCGATCCTTCAAAAAACGAAGAAAAAACAGAAAACCTCGGAAAATATTTTATCCAGACAAGTATGAATGTGAACAATGAAGGACTGGTCTGGAATGCGTATAATACGATAAGAGAAATAGAAAGTGTGTTTCGCACATTAAAGACTGATCTGGATCTACGACCTATATATCACAAAAAGGATGGAGCCACAATGGCACATCTACATTTGGGTCTGTTAGCGTATTGGCTT
>CALEIL010000252.1 GCA_937876435.1 uncultured Bacteroidota bacterium | reverse complement strand
CATCCACCATCCACCATCCACCATCCACCATCCACCATCCACCATCCACCATCCATTGTCTACTGGCTCTGCAAATCGGTAATGACCAGCGGATGCATTTGCTGGGTTTGATTTTTATCGCTGTATTCCCTATAATACTGGCTAGGGGCCTGGCCCGTTATTTCTTTAAATTTCCGATTGAAATTGGATACGTTATTAAAACCGCTTTCGTAACAAATCTGATTGATATTTAGATTGTTCTCCAGTAGTAATTTGCAGGCATATCCCACCCTGAGTTCTGTGACGAATTCAATATAAGTTTTGGAAGTTCTTTTCTTAAAATATCGGCAAAAGTAATTTGGACTGATGTGGACCTGTTTGGCTACATCTTCGATGGTAATGCCATTTTTGAAATTGCTCAGCGTATACTGATATATTTCATTGATTTTATCGTTGGGATCAATTTTGTACTGGTCGACAAAGCCCTGGCTGGCAAGATACCTTATTTCTTTGGATTGGGCAATGATATCTAGCATGGCCAGTAATTGGATAACCCTGGCCGCCTTTTTCAGGTGGAGCATCTCTTCCATCATTTCAACGATCAGACCATGGGTCCGGCCCAGGATCTGGAAACCCCGGGTGGCAAAAGTTAGGAGCTGGCGGATATGCCGGTGTTCGGGGATTTCCAAAAATCCTTTCCCCCAGAAATCTTCTTTGAAGTGGATCGCTATGGATTCGATGTTTTGATTGCTGTTCTGTTCAAAATAAATATCATCATTTCGCCACATATGGGGTAAATTGGCACCGAGGATGATCAGATCACCATCCGTAAACCGCTCAATACTGTCACCCGCGAGGCGGGTACCCGAACTTTTGCGGATGTAGGTCAATTCCACCTCCGGGTGGTAATGCCAGTAATTGTACAAAAAGGGGAAGATGTTTTCCTTTACACTAAAGGAATGCTCCGCGTTGGAATCTACTTTCCTGAGAATGGGTTTCATAGCTGTGAGATGTTTAGTTTTAGAAATCCTGATTTTTGATCGAGCATTTTTATAATTTTTAGGATCGCCTCAAAATTTAATTTGATCTATGTGTCTTTTACAAAATATACATTCGCTTCTCCTCGATTTGGCTTAGAGTAATATGCTATGGACCGATGGTCAAACGAGAAGCCAATATAGTATGAATTATGGCTAAAATTTACATAAATAACGGGAATTTTACTTTTTATTTTTGCCTTAATTCGGACATATCTGAAGATTGTGATAATATTTTGTCTGCGAATTAATATTAAGTTAATAGGAAAAAACTAACATTTGCCGGAAATTTTCGGAACCAGACTGAGACGGGGATAAAGCCCGGAGTGGATGGAGAAGATATCCGGTGATCGAGCAAAAATACGATCCGGCAACATCCGGGTCCAGCTGAATTTCAAACATGGAACTTATTTTTGACTATAATGAAGCATAACGTGCTATCATATCATTTTAACACAAATTCAAACCAACAATGATGAAACACAGACTTAAAAATTGCTGGAATTCACTGATGATTCTGGCTTTAATGTTGTCGATTCCGCTTGCCATGCAAGCCGCGGATCTACCCGTTGACCGGGTCACTGGTCAGATTACTGATGAAAACAACGAACCTCTGATCGGAGTAAACGTACTAGTAAAAGGAACTTCCAAGGGAACCTCCACCGATTTTGACGGAAAATTTACCCTACAAGATGTAGCGGACGACGCTGTCCTGGTGGTGACCTATATCGGTTATACTACTCAGGAAGTAAGCGTAAACGGACGTGCCAATGTGGATATCGTTCTGATTTCCAGTTCTCAGACACTGGATCAGGTCGTAGTGACCGCGCTGGGTGTATCCAGAGATAAAAAATCACTGGGGTACGCGGTCGAGGAAATAGACGGAGCTGCACTGAATGAAGTCGTTCAGGAAAACGTCCTCAATGGACTTTCTGGAAGAGTGTCCGGTGTCACCATCAATTCTTCCGGTGGTTCCGCAACTTCTTCTGTCAGTATGATTATCCGGGGTGCCTCCTCGCTGACAGGTGATAACCAACCTTTGTTTGTAATCGACGGAGTACCCGTCAGCAATTCATTTAGCGGGAACACCAGACAGGTGGGAGACCGGAATGTCGTGGATTATGGAAACGCTATTTCCGACCTCAATCCGGCTGACATCGAAAATGTATCCATCCTGAAAGGAGCCGGAGCAGCAGCTCTCTACGGTTCACGAGCAGGAAACGGTGTGGTACTTATCACCACCAAAACGGGGAAAAAGAATCAGGGGATGAAAGTATCTTTGAATACCAGCGCGGTATTTGATCAGCCTTATCAATATTTGAAAAAACACAGCCTGTTTGCCACTGGTGTGACGCCGTTCACCTCAGCGCAGTGGCAAGACCTCACCGGTGGTCCCCTGGTCATCGATGAAGGAAGTGCAGCCCGACTGGGACCACAACTCGATATCGGACAGACCGCAATCCAGTGGAACAGCCCTCTGGATGCCAATGGAGATCCTATTCCATTGCCGTTGGTTTCGCATCCCGATAACGTTAAAAATTTCGTGCAGACCGGAATCACCAATACCAATAATATAGCTATTAGTGGGGGAGGAGCGAACAGTTCTTTCCGGGTGTCATATACCAATATGAACAACCGTGGGATAGTTCCCAATTCAGATATGTACCGGAATTCACTGAACGTTAGTGGTACCTACGAAATTAATCCTAAATTGTCTTTTAGCACCAACGTTAATGTGGGACGTTCCAATTCCAACAGCATTCCAGCGAACAACCGGGGAACCAACCCCCTCGAATGGGCTTACGGTTTGTCTTCCCACGTGGACATTATGGATCTGAGAGATTATTGGGTAGAAGGACAGACTGATATTCAGCAAAAACAAGTTCCTGATCACAATAATCCATGGTTCCTCGCCTACGAAGTCAAAAATGCATTTACCAGAGATCGTGTATTCGGTAATGCCAACGTAGATTACAAACTCACACCGGAATTGACCGCTTCCTTTACTTACGCAATGGACCAATACAGCGAGAACCGGAACAATCAGATTCCATTTAGCGAAAGCCGAAATTCCAACGGTATTTACGGGATCGAGAATATTTCCAGAATGGAAGGAAACACTTCTGTGAATCTGGCCTACGACAAATATTTTAATAATTTTTCACTCCGTGCATCGGTAGGAGGGAATTCTATGTTCCAAACTTATAACAGCAATACCGCATCATCGAGCCGAGGTGGATTGGTTATTCCAGGACTGTTTGCCCTGTCCAATATTTCCCCCGCCAATATTCAATACGGGGACTACAAAAGCGAGAAAGCCATCTATAGCGCCTACGGAATGGCCAGTCTGGGTTTCAAAGATTTACTCTATCTGGACGTTACCGCCAGGAACGACTGGTCCAGTACTCTGCCGGAAGAAAACAGATCTTATTTTTATCCGAGCGTGACATTGAGTGCTTTGCTCAACAATATCTTCTCGATGGGCAATAACATCGATATGGCCAAATTGCGTGGAGGATGGGCTCAGGTAGGTAATGACACCGGTCCTTACCGTCTGACTTCAACCCTGGGCAACGCAGGTGCATGGAATGGGGTGACCCGATTATCTACCTCCGGTACGCTGTTGACTCCTGATCTGAAACCTGAAATCATTTCTTCGATCGAAGTGGGTACAGAATGGATTCTGTTTCAAAACAAGTTCAGATTTGAGGCGACCTACTACGAATCTGATAACAAAAACCAAATCCTTTCTCTGGCGCTGCCTGAGTCTTCCGGATATGGAAGTAAATTGATCAACGCCGGATTGGTTAGTAGCCGCGGTATCGAATTGTCCCTGGGATCAACGGTATTTTCAACCAACGACTTTTCTTGGGATATCGATTTCAACTATACATTCAACCGGACCCGAATCGAGGAGCTGGCTGATGGAATTGATTTCATCAATTTCTGGACCGACGCAAAAGGAGGAGCCTATACATGGATCGGTGAGGATATCGGAAATATTTACGATACAAAATTATTGACCGTTGAGGATCCCAATTCTGAATATTATGGCTGGCCGATACTGGACGGTTCCGGTAGCTGGAACAGCGAAGGTGGTATCAACAACCTGGTGAAGATCGGGAATTATAATCCCGATTTTATCGTGGGCATGAGCACTGGAGTTAGATTTAAAAATTTCCGATTGAGCGCGGTATTCGATTGGCGTCAGGGGGGTGATTTTGTATCCCAGACCTACCGCTACGGAGAATCCGATTTTTCTACACAGCGACAGTTGGACAACGTGATCAATCCGCAGGAGATTAACGGAAGCCTTTCTCAGTACCTGAAGGATAATGCGGATGATATCATCGTCAACAACACGCCCGTAGTCGGTGGACCCACTCCAGAGATGGGTGGTTATGAAATAGTTTACGACGGTTTACCTGTCGGTAGCGGTACGTTCAACCCCGGAGTTATTGCAGAATACGATGACAATGGTAATCTGATCAGATATATCGAAAATCTGGGTGATGAAGGAACGCAGTATATTCCAATGGCGGATAATTACCCCTGGGATTTTACAAAAGCGGCTACTTTTGATGCGTCGTTTATCAAACTGAGAGAGTTGTCCCTGGCTTATACATTGCCTGCTGCCTGGACGCAATCTGTCAAAATGGACAACCTTACTTTATCAATTTACAGCCGAAACCTTATTTTATGGACAAAAGCTGACATCGGAATCGATCCGGAAAGAGCTTTCCAGCCCGAAGGAAACGGATTCAAACAAGGAATAGAACGGTACAACGTAACTCCTTTTGTCCTTCCCATCGGAATTCGGTTATCTGCTAACTTTTAATAAATCACATTATGAAATATCTAAATAAAATATCGATACTTCTTCTGGCAGCCATTATGGCATTGGGTATCCAATCCTGTAAAGACCTGACAGAACTCAATATCAATCCCAATGGCGTGGATCTTGAAAAAGCCAACGCAAACCTGATTTTATCTACTGTATTGACTCAGGCTGCACAAAACTATGTGGGTGTGGGCTATGGAAATGCATCAGGGGTCATGCAGCATACCCAGAAGGATGCCTGGTTTGGTGGACACAATAATTATGACTGGGGTCCCTCTGACTGGGGAGGCTATTACAGTATGTTGCGGAATAACGAAGCGGTGTATGATAAAGCTGTGGAGAACGACCTGAAGTTTCACCAGGCTGTATCTCTAGTGATGAAAGCTTTCATTTTCGGGCAGATCACTGATTTGTGGGGCGATGCTCCTTATACCAACGCACTCAATGGGGATGTTGGTGGAAATGAAAATCTTCTTCCTGCGTACGACAGTCAGGAGGTGATCTATAATGGCATCCTGGCGGATCTGGCAGAAGCTTCCAGCATACTGTCCGCGGCTCCCGATTCTTATAAGGAAATCTTTCCCGATGCGGACGTCATTTACGGTGGTGACCCGATAAAATGGCAAAAATTTGCGAATTCACTTCGATTGCGCTATTTGATGCGGATATCCAACAAGAAAGATGTAGGCAGCGAGTTCGCCAGTATCGCCAACAGCCAGCCCATTTTCACGAGTAATGACGACAATGCCTATATGAATTATACGGGTTCCAACGAGACCACAGCGTGGCCTGAAAACTCTGTATTTGACGGAACCGGAGGAAGTAATTTCCGTCGGATCCATCCAGCTGCTACTCTCGTGGAGGCTCTGCGCGAACGGAATGATCCGAGGATCCATATCTGGTTTGCCAAAGTAGAATTACCTACAGCAGCCAGTACGTCCTATCCTGATAATACCGTAGTGGATGGTGTTCGCTACTTTACACCTCAGAGCATAGAGAATTTCAAACTCAATACCAATCCGGATTACGTAGGCTTACCTACGCAGTTGACCATACCTTCCGGGTACAACCTCAATCCGACACCCGGTCAGACCTCTCAGACCAAAGTGACTTCGTACCTGAATGATCGGTACAGAGAAGCGGGTGGACCGCTATTGAATGCGCGATTGATGTCTTTTGCTGAGGTGGAGTTTCTGCTGACCGAAGCAGCTCAGAAAGGGTGGATCAGTGGTGCTGAAGAACACTACAAACACGCCATTGAGGCTTCTCTGGAAGAATGGACCGTGGGAAGTGAAGCCGATGAATATCTGGCTCATCCCCTGGTGGCATACGATGGTACCCTGGAGCAATTAATGACCCAAAAATGGATCGCGAGTTGGACGGCTGCACAAGAGGCATGGTTCGATTACCGCAGAACAGGATTGCCAGCTTTGACTACGGGTGAATTGACCCCCCGGCCTGCCTTGCCTTTGCGATATATCTATGGGAATAATGAATTGAATTTCAACCAGAAAAATATCGAATCAGCATTGGAAAACATGACCTTATCACCGTTTTCCCAGGACGAGAAGAACAGTCCCTGGTCCAAGTCCTGGTTGATCGCGGGGACCGGCAAACCGTATTGATTTTTTAAGCACAGATTAACCCCGATCGAACTTATTAATCCGGTATTCCATGCGAAGGAATACCGGATTTTTTTTAACTTCATCGCTCTTCAATAATTCAAAATAAACACGTGTTGGACTACAAAATTATTATTACACTGACCATCCTATGGCTTGGGCTGACCTCAGGAATTAGCCAATCTCCCATCGTGATCCGTTCGGTATACGCTACAGAATCGGTCCAAAATCTATACGGAAGTACTCCGCTTGAACTTCTGAGGGGAGAAATCAATGATCGAATCCCCACCCCCATTTCCGTGGCTGAAAGAATTGGCCAGGAAAACGGCCAGATTATCCTGCTAGCTGCAAGTGATGCCTGGCCAGCCGAAGCTGATCAAAGTCCTGAACTACCCGCCAATGAGGAGGGTTACCGGATATTCAGGCAGTCTCAGAGGATATACATTCAGAGTCGGGGCCAACGCGGATTGCAATTTGGTGTGGGGCAGATCCTTCGGGAATCGCATTATGAAGGAGTTATGTCCTGGAATGGGCAATCCACCTCCACCGTACCCGATAAACCAATCCGGGGCCATCAGATCGGTTACCGCAATACTGCCAACTCGTACGATGCCTGGACTCCGGAAATTTATGAACAATACATTCGTGATATGATCATTTTCGGGGCCAATAGCATTGAGAATATACCTATTACAGACCCTGTTCCTATTCACTTCCCTATTTCAGCCGATTCGATGAACGTGCGACTGGGCCAACTGTGTCAGAAATATGACGTGGATTACTGGGTGTGGACGCCCATTGAATTTGATCTGAACGACCTTCAAAAATCAAAAGAATATCTGCGCCAGTGCGAGGATCTCTATCGAAACTCTCCCCGGATGGATGCGGTATTCGTGCCTGGTGGAGATCCCGGGAATAATCCACCCGATCTGGTCTTGCCCATGATGGCCAAAATGGCGGCTCTTCTCAGAAAATACCACCCCACCGCCAAAATGTGGTTGTCTATGCAGGGGTTTGAGGATGATCAGACCCAATACGTCTATGATTTTATGAATGACGAATCACCCGACTGGATGGGGGGGTTGGTGGCAGGTCCCAGCAGTCCTCCTCTCGAAGAAACACGTGAAGCACTTCCTGATCGATATCAGCTGCGTCATTATCCCGATATTACCCATACGGTGCGGTGCCAGTATCCCAACTGGTGGTGGGACCCTGCTTACAATTTTACTCTGGGCCGGGAACCCATCAATCCCCAGCCTGTCAGATATCATAACGTATATTTATACACGGCTCCGTATACCGATGGTTTTGTCACTTATTCCGATGGGATGCACGACGATCTCAACAAGATGGTCTGGTCCCGATTGGGCTGGGATCCCGATGCGGACATTACCCAAATCGTAAGAGATTATGCCAATTTCTTTCTATGTTCCCCCGCCGCCGACCAGGTCGCTGATGGGTTATTTGCCCTGGAGACAAACTGGGATGGCCCGATTAAGACCAATGGCTCAGTAGTAGGCACAAAATTATTGTGGGAAGCGGTGAACGAGGAGTATAATCTGGATGAGGATTGGGAAAACTGGCGTTGGAAAATGTATCTGTTAAGGGCTAAGTATGACGCCCTGGTTCGGGAACGGTTTCGGTATGAAGAAGGATTGGAAACAGAAGCCAATGGCATATTGGTGCAGGCCCACGAATTGGGATCGGAGGAGGTGATAGATTCGGTCCGGCGTGTATTGGCCAGATCGGCGACGCATTTTAAAGACCACGATGGCCGGAACCGTATTTTTCATCTGGCTGATGATTTATTTGAAGTGATCGGATTTCAGCCCAGCGTGCCGCTCTACCATGCCCGCAACCCGGAACGAGGTGCGATTATCGATTTTATCGATCGACCTTTGAACAATGAATGGTGGATTTTGGCAGAATTTGAGAGGATGAAAGACTGGAGTGAAAACCGGAAAGCGGAGCGATTGGTGGAAATGGGCAACTGGGAGAATCCCGGAGAAGGTGGATTTTACGACGATATCGGGAATGTCAATAAGAGCTCTCACGTCGTCCGGCTACAGGCCAATGATACGGATCCACTCTATTCCCTGAGTGACAATCCGGGGTTTGACTGGTGGGACAGAGGGTACAATAAATCCAGACTCTCCTGGATGAGTTCCATGGGATGGCCCGTTTTGCAGTACCACGGATTGGATCCTAAAGCGAAGTATACATTACGGCTGACCGGAGTTGGTGAAGCTTTCCCGCTGGTCGGGAATCGGGAACTTCGTCCGGTGAAATACAGCAAGGAAACCGGAGAAATCAAGGAATTTTCTGTTCCCCAGGAATTGACCAAATCAGGCAGTCTGATCATCCATTTCCGTGATATTGACGAAAGTCACCTCAATTGGCGACAGCATTCCCGCTTGAATGAAGCGTGGTTGTTGAAAGGGAAGTAGAGTTATGATTTTTGATGTAACAGAGGTCAAGAGATAGTAATTGTGGTACTAGTACTCTGTCAGGATAAAGATTTAAGAATCATTCGAGGATATTTTGAGTCA
>CALEIL010000251.1 GCA_937876435.1 uncultured Bacteroidota bacterium | reverse complement strand
AATTGGATAGAGCACCTGACTACGGATCAGGAGGTTGCAGGTTCGAATCCTGCCGAGGTCACACAAGAGTTAGTTTTTAAAATATACAAAATAGAAAGTTATGTCTAAGGTATGTGAGTTAACGGGTATACGACCGGTAGTCGGAAACAAAGTTTCACACTCGAACGTTAAGTCGAAGAGACGCTTTGAACCCAACCTGTTCAAGAAAAAGTTTTATATTCCCGAGCTGGATCAGACCGTGACCCTGAAAGTGAGTACCCGGGCATTGAAAACAATCGATAAGCTGGGCTTGTATGCCTATTTGAAAAAACTTCAGAAGAAAGGGAAACCTATTCCGGTTAAAATATAAAACAGTAAACGATGGCAAAAAAATCAAAAGGTAATAGAATTCAGGTGATCCTGGAATGCACAGAGCACAAAGAGTCCGGCCAGTCCGGCACTTCACGCTACGTGACACAAAAAAATAGAAAAAATACTCCGGAAAGGTTGGAATTGAAAAAATACAATCCTATCTTAAGGAAATATACTGTACACAAAGAAATTAAATAAGTTATGGCAAAGAAAGTATCCAAAAACGCCCGGATCGCACAACGTGCGGCCAATGTTGGATCAGGGCGTGATCACGTCAAAGTGATCAAAAGCATCAAAGATCCTGTCACAGGAAAATATTCATTCAAAGAAATGATCGTTCACAAAGATAAAGCAACCGAATTCTTTGCGAATAAATAGGTCGATGTAATTATTCAGAACTGATACTCAAGGCTTTTCGTACATGAAAGGCCTTTTTTATATACCAGGATGTTTTGGATTGGAAGCTTTTGGAAGCGTTGTCCAAAATGAATCGTCTACTTATTCTTTAATCATGATACCATGAGTTTTTTTAAAAAATTTTTCACCAGAGAAAAAGAACAGGACCTTGACAAAGGCCTGGAAAAAACAAAATCCAGTTTATTCTCCAAGATCACGAAAGCCGTGGCCGGGAAGAGCACTGTGGATGAGGAATTTCTCGATGAACTGGAAGGTATTCTGGTGTCTGCTGATGTGGGTCTGGAAACCACAATCAAAATTATCGAACGGTTGGAAGAACGGGTCGCCCGCGACAAATACATCAACACCAACGAGCTTAATTCATTACTAAAATCAGAAATTGTCGAACTGCTCTCAGAAAATAAAACGGAGAGCTACGAGGATTATACCGTACCTGACAGTAATCTTCCCTACGTGATCCTGGTGGTAGGGGTCAATGGAGTAGGCAAGACTACCACGATCGGGAAACTGGCCTATCAATACAAGAAAAAGGGATACGGAGTCGTATTGGGAGCCGGTGATACGTTCCGGGCGGCAGCGGTCGATCAGTTGAAGATCTGGTCAGAAAGGGTCGGGTGCGATTTTTATTCCAAAGGAATGCAGTCGGATCCGGCGGCAGTAGCCTATGAAACCGTACAACACGCTATCCGTGAAAAACTGGACATTGCCATTATTGATACGGCCGGTCGACTTCATACCAAGGTCAACCTGATGCGTGAATTATCCAAAATCAAAAGATCGGTCAGTAAAGCACTGGACGGGGCACCCAACGAGGTTCTGCTGGTACTCGATGCATCTACTGGGCAGAATGCATTCGAGCAATGCGCCCGCTTTACGGAAGCCACAGAAGTCACCGATCTGGCGCTTACCAAACTCGACGGCACCGCAAAGGGTGGGGTCGTTCTCGGCATCTCGGACCAGTTCAAAATCCCTATCCGGTACATCGGGGTAGGGGAAGGGATCGAACAACTCCAGATATTCAACAAACAGGCATTCGTCGATTCGCTTTTCAGCGGTGAATTGGTTTCGGGTTCATAAATCCCCTCATAAGCGTACGATCATGTCCCATATGCAGTTGCCGGTTAGCCAATTCATTGAAATTCCGGGATTGAAATTTTTTAATCGACCGGACGATCCCCGGATCGCAATTTATTCCTATAATAGGAACTTCTTCTTTCTGTGTCAGGAATCAGACTTGTAATCAACTGTAAATCAGAACACTACGATTATTGATTTTTAATATTTCATTCGATTCAAGGAAATTGTTATCTTTTCATTCTTATTTCACCACCAGACTGAAATATGAATATAAGATATTACCTTTTGGTCTTGTTTTTTCCGATTTCCATGACCTATGCCCAGACCACCGATAGTACAGGCATTAGTTATATCGTGGACACTATCGCTGCTCCCAATTGTTACCAAAGCAAAGACGGTGCTATTCTACTGGAGGATGTCAGCATCCCGGGTACTATCGACAGGTACGAGTGGAGCGATGGTTCAGATTTGGAGGACCTCATATTCATAAATGGTGGAACGTATCAACTGACGATATACAATACCGATGGCGAATCCTTCAAAACCGAGGAATTCTTTGTGCCGGAACCGGATACCCTCGTCATCCAGTCATTTATTTCTCCCCCTACCAAAAATACCACCAACGACGGATTTATTGACCTGACCTTAAGCGGAGGAACAGGGCCCTACGCGTTGACCATGATTTTTAATCAGGATACTATGACGGTCAGTTCGGATTCGATATACACGATTCCTCAGATTGATACCGGAACTTACATCTTTACCGTAGTGGATGCCAGAGGATGTACGGATACGGCGAGATATGAGGTGTCACAAAGGCCGTGCGAACTTCTGGTTACTGCTTTGGTGGAACCCGCAGAATGCATTAATTCACCTACAGGCCGGATCGAGTTGCTGATCGAGAACGCTGTGGAGCCTTATTCGATCGAATGGGCCGATCGGACCAGCAGTAGTTCGGTTCTCAATAATCTCCCGGCCGGAAATTATAAATTTACAATCCGGGACAGACGAGAATGCGTGGTCCGGGATTCTATCGAAATCATCTACGAGGACAGGATACCCCCTCAGGCGTTGATACGGGACCAGATTTTATTGTACCTTGACAGCGATGGAAAAGCAGAGATCAGACCACAGGATATTTTGATCGGATCACGGGATGAATGTCACAATAATCTGACGTATAAATTTGAAAAGAATGCTTTTACGTGCAATGACGTAGGGCTAAATGAGATCAATTTTTTTGTGATCGATGGCGTGGGAAATAGCGCGCCGTTTCCCGTCCAGATTGAAATCAGGGACACATCAGCCGTGGAGCTGATTTTTCAGGATACGGTCTATACTGCTTTGTGCAATGGGATCGCATTGTACGACCCACCCAAAGTTCAGGGAAGTTGTGCCACGCCCAGTTCCGGGGGGGTGGTGAAAATGACGACCCGGGAAATCACGGCACCCGGCACCTATCTGGACCGGTACTACTACCTCCGCAATCCCGGCGATACACTCAGAGCCAACGTCACCGTCATAGTAGCGGATGCCAGAGTCCGTTCGTTTCTCATAGTCACCGAACCGGAATGCAACAAAGGAGAAGATGGATCCATCGCGGTGGCTTTACGCAATTCAGCATCGCCGGTGAGTTACTTGTGGGACGATGGTTCGACGCAGGATTATATTTTTGGGATCCGCAATCAACGAGAATACACCGTAACGGTCACCGAGGGGAACGGCTGCGTATTTGTGCTTTCTGCCGAAATTGAAGGACCGGAAAGCCTCAGCGTACAGCTCCAGGATGTCATTGAGAAAGAAAATTCAGTAGATATCATTCCAGATGTAAATGGCGGTAACCCGCCCCTGGAATATGCGTGGTACAGAGAGGGAAAGGTGATAAGTGAATCCAGAAATTTATTGAACGTGGAGGATGGCAATCGCTACCAACTCATCGTGACGGATGCCAAAGGATGCATAAGCGACCCATTGATCGTAGACAGGACCATGACACCGGCTGCAAGGGCACTGGGAAGTCAGATCGATATTTTTCCGAATCCCAACACCGGTCTCTCGCTCAGTATCCGTTTCAGAGATGACGTTGGCTTGTATTCTGCGGTCCGCCTCATCAATACCAGGCAACAGATAGTACAGGAGTTTAGAAATTTGAATGTCGAAATTCATGTGCCGATGGACATTTATCCGCCCGGTATGTATTTTATCCAGTTTATCCGAAATGATGGAAAAGTATTCAGTAAAAAAGTAATCCGACTATGAAACGCAGAAAATTTATACAACAAAGTAGTTTAGCTCTGACGGGAACCACTCTTGTCCCTGGCCCAGCCTGGTCGGCGATCCTCCAACAGAAAAAGCGGATCTCCGCCAATAGTCAGATTAACGTAGGACTTATAGGATGCAAGGGAATGGGATTCTCCGATCTGTCCTCACTGCTAAAGATCCCGGAAATTCAGTGCGTCGCGCTTTGTGATATCGATCAGAATGTTCTGGAAAACAGAACAAACGACCTGGTCAAAAAAGGGTTGAATAAACCCAGGCATTACTCAGATTACCGCCAGTTGCTGGAAGACAAGGATATTGACGTCGTGGTGATCGGTACACCCGATCACTGGCATTGTCTGATGTTGTTGGACGCCCTGGACGCAGGTAAAGACGTGTATTGTGAAAAACCAATAGCCAATTCGATCCGGGAATGCGATATAATGCTCGATCACGCCAACGGATCTGACCGGATCATACAAATCGGTCAATGGCAGCGCAGCCAAAAACATTTCAATGACGCTGTACAGTACGTCCGGTCCGGGAAACTTGGCAAGATAAGAGAGGTGAAAGTGTGGTCTTTTCAGGGGTGGATGAAGCCCGTTCCTGTCAAACCCGACTCACCGGTTCCTGACGGTGTCGATTACGATATGTGGCTTGGGCCAGCCCCGAAACGGCCATTCAATGAGAACAGGTTCCATTTCAATTTTAGGTGGTTTTGGGACTATGCCGGCGGATTGATGACGGACTGGGGGGTGCATCTGATGGATTATGGAATCCATGGAATGGACGTGGTGTACCCAAAGAGTGTCATGGCTATTGGCGGTAAATACGGATATCCGGATTCAGCGGAAGAAACGCCGGATACGATGCAGACCGTGTATGACTACGGAGACTTTTCCTTGTTGTGGGAACACGGAACGGGCATCGATTCCGGAAATTTTGGGATGAATCACGGAATTGGTTTTATCGGGAACGATGGAACACTGGCACTCAACAGAGGGGGGTGGAAAGTGATGCCGGAAAAAGAGAACGGCAAGGATAAAATAGAAGCCATAGAATGGAATCCTTCGGTGGATAACGGACTGGATCTCAATACGGTCAATTTTATTGAAGCGGTGAAGTCACGGGATAAATCTTCCCTCAATACTCCGATCCAGGTAGGGTACAATGCGGCCGTAGTGTGTCATATGGGCAACATCGCACTCAAAGCGAACGAAAAGATTCATTGGAATGACGCGAAGCACAAGTTTGAAGAAAAATCAGCTAATAAACTGATGGCTGCAGAATATCATAATGGTTGGAAAATACCGGGGTGAGGATGATGGGTTGCTAGATTTCATAACCCTATTTTCAGGCTGGCAAAGCGTTAGATCTCAAAATACAAATTCACTCCACGATAATCTCAGCAAAGCTTCGGGTCGAAAATGCAAATATACCGTACCCGTTGTCGATGTTGGAATAGATCTCTGTTGGTTCAGTGAACGGGTTGTCGCCGTTGGCATAATACTGACGGGAACTGGTCACAAATTCCAGATAATTGTCGGACAGATTGCTCAGTCTGATCATCAGTGTCACAGGTTTTTGCCTGTTGAACGAAGAATTATTGGCCGGGAAAGTAAAATTGATCCGCCTTTGCCCCTGTCTGTTGAAGGCAGCCTGGGTCATCAGATTCAGGTGGTAAGTACCTAAGACCTCTGAGTTGACTCTGTCTTCGGATCCTTCCACGACAGCTGGGATGATAATTGTGTAAGGAAGTCCGTTTTCATTCGTCACATTCTGGATGACCGATATCTCTACCTGATACGCGTTGAACCGGTAAGGCTCATCTTTTATTTTGATATCAATGAATCCTTCGGACACAGTTCCTTCCAGGTCGGGATGCCTGACCTCTGCGTTTTCAATCTG